>JAKLJM010000242.1 GCA_023151145.1 Bacteriovoracaceae bacterium
TTTTTCAATATAGTCATTAAAGACTCCGTTTTCTGAGTCAGAAATAAGATAATTTTTATTCATCACTACGCCGTTGGTTGGGTTGGGTAAAATTGAATCCACCGTACCACCGCGAAGAAGTTCTTTCTTTCCAGTTTTTGCATTAACCGTCATCCCCATCCCTTCAAATAGTGAAGGGGCCTCAAGAACGTTAAAATAACTTTTACATTGAGGAAGGCGATTGAGAATCTGTTTTTTCGTCTCGGCAACATCGCGGTCAATACTTTCTTGAATGAGAGCATTTAATTCTTGAATCTCTTTATCTTTATTAACGATATCAAGCATTTCGTGGTTTAAAATTTCTTTGTAGTTTTCTTTGCAAGAATTCATGGCATTTAGTTGTCTTTGATATTCAGCTTCGGCTTGTCTTTTGTAGTTGTCGTATTCTTCTTTGAATTTAAGTCTTCTAGCGTCTCTGGTTGTATCATTTTGAGCTTGAAGCATTAAGGCGCGATAGAGTTTTTTTATGAAAACACTTTTTGCTCCTTGTGGTCCGAGGAGTTTTTCTGGATTCATTCGTTCTACTTTTTGTCTTATTGTTTCATCGTATTTTAGACAGAGATTAAAGGAATTTTTAGCTCGTAATTCATCGGAGAGTGATTGTTTGTTTTTATCATCGTAAGTTGGAGTTCCTTCAAAAAACTTTCTATTTTTATTTCCAGAATCTTTTAATAACTCTAATGCTTTTCGCGGACTGGCGACCATTAAAGAGAATTGACATTCTTTAGGGCGACCATCTTCGTAATTAGTAGGAAGGATTTTAAAAATTTCATCCACGTGCCCTACACGTAACCAAGAAGTTTTGATTTCAATAACGTTGTCATTGTTTCCACAGATTTCATACTGTAGATTTTTTCCAATATTATCCCCTAATAAACAAAGTCCTCCAGGAGCACCTTCGATATTTCCACCCATTTCTCCCGAATTAAAAGATCGGCCTGGTACGTTTTCAGAGAATTGATCTCTCCCTAAGTTGTAAGCATCGATCTCTTCATTGGTTGGAAAATCAGCGATTAACTCTTTTCCTCCACTCATCTCACATTGAGAGAGCTGTGCCATCGCATGAGTCGCTTTTGTGCTATTGGTTCCGCGATCATAACTTTGCATTTGTCTTAAAACTGGTCTTCCGGTTTTGGGATTGATAAATGATTCAAACCAATCTTGTTGCCAAGTATAACTAGGTGCTTCGAAATGTTTTAATTTTTCTAAGCGAATTTTAATTTCTTCTTCACTTACTTTTTTGTCTTGTAAAGATTTTCGTAGACTCGCTTTGACTTCGTTAAATTCTTCGATGGTATCAAGAGGAAGAATGACTTCTGGATTTTCTTTTACATCATAGCTGTTATAAATATTTAATATAAAATCACGTGTTACATTCACAGCACTTGGTCCGCCTTTAATGAAAGGGGCGTTTGAAACTACAAAAGCTTGCACAGGATAAGTGTCATCTAATAAAGTAGAGCCTGAGCTTGGGCATTTGGGTGCTTTTTTGACTTCGGGACATTGAAGAGCAAAAGCAGAGTTTCCAAGTGAGAGGAGAACTAAGGATGAAAGGGAAAGAGTTTTAAACCACGACATGTTTATTACCGCCTCATTTAATTTTGGGGACATAAATATGTTACAATAATTTACTTTTTTTCTATAGGGCGAGAAAGTTTTGCTAAGTTAACGGGTGGCGAGAATGCCAATATTTCTTGGAGAGAGAGATTCGTCAAAATAGGTCGCCATCGAAACTTTCATTCCTTTTTCCATAAGGTTAAGTGCGCGATCTAAGAGAATATAAACTTCTAAGGCTCTTCCAAATTGCCAACGGATCAGATTCCCTAGGTAAAAATCATGAGTCTCTGGTTTGGCCAGGAAGTCTTGATAAAAAGAGTCAAGAATCTGGGCCTCGACGGTGGGAAGATTAAGCTGTTGCAGTTTTTGATTGGCATAAATGGAAAAAGCACCATGGTAATCACGAGTGTTATTTTCTCCGACACTAAACTGATCTTTAATTCCTAGTTCATGATAGAGCCAAAGATGAAGAGCAAAACGATAGAGTTTTACCTGTTTTTTAGTCCTATAATCCTCAAAGCTAATCGCCCCATGAGCACGAGTGGCCAAGGTCAGGGCAAAGAGGCCAAAGCTCAAATGTTTTTTTTGGTAAAATTGGCTTACCGGAAATTCAGTTTCGCTATTAAGTTTATGATAGCAACAACCAAAACTTAAAAGGCCATGGGTTTTAAAATCTAATGATGTTTCGATAACTTTATTGGCCAAGTTTCCACAAGTATGAAGACCCAAGATAAAAGCTTTTTCGTTGGCAATTTTTTTTAATTCCAACTCATCTTTTTTCTCTCCAAAAGTGAGATTGATGAAATGAAGGGGTTTGGCTCCTGGAAGTTTACGGTATTTTTCAGCTCGCTTTTTTCCACTGCTTTGAAAACTTTGGTCGCGATCAAGAGAATAGGCTTCAATTCCTTCATAGTGAGCAAGGATACGCGCCAAGTGACCCACTCCTCCTCCAATATCGATAACATGATTAAAGGAATGTTGGTTTTTTATCAGCTGTAAAACCGGAACGATGTTTTCAATTTCATGTTGTTTTTTACTTTTCACTCCCACCCAGGCCCAATCTTCTAGGGGCGACATCTGGGGATGGTCAGGCTTTGGACTTGTAGGGAGTGTGGTCAGTGATTTTAATTGTTGAAGAATTTTTTCTAGTTCAGTATTTTTTAATTTTTCTACGTTTTTTTTACAGTCAAAGTCATAGAGTTCTTCTTCGGATAAAATCCGAAGTTCTTCTAACCATTTTTTTGGAATGAGCTCTAAATCATGGGGATAGAGATTTAATAATTCGTTGCTCCACAGAGAGGAATAGGGCAAAAGAAAGTCATAAAGTCTAAGACTCCAATCTTGGTAAAAATCTTGTTCTAGCTTTGTGATGGACATCCATTTTCCCATGGTCAACTTTCAATATAAATCATATGATTTCGAAGGATCATTTACGTTTATAAATAGCGTAATTTAAGACCTTTTAAAAGGGGAATGTGGTGAGTCAGAATAAAGCTTTGAGCTTTAATTATAAAAACTTAAAAGTTGCGGTTTTTGGCCTAGGAGTTTCTGGGGTTTCGGCCTTGAAGCTTTTATTAAAACACGGAGCGGATGTAGAGGTTTATAATAAAGGAGCCGTAGATGAGTGGTATGTGTCCCAAGGATTAACAACTCTAATTGCCAAAGATAAATGTTTTAGTGATTCAGATGCAGAGTCATTAAAAAGAATTGCCCACAATCAATTAATTATTTTAAGTCCAGGTATCCCACGGGATCATGAATTGTTAAATGACGTTCATCAAAAGAAAATTCCGGTATGGGCAGAGATTGAATTAGGTTTTGAATTTTGTCAGCTCCCGATTATCGCCATTACTGGCACCAATGGAAAAACCACGACAACGACTTTAGTGGGAGAGTTAATTAAAGCCGGTGGGAAAAAAGTTTTTATTGGTGGAAATATTGGAACGCCTTTTTGTGAATATGCCAGAGAGTTACCAGATGTTGATGTGGTTTTATTAGAGCTTTCTAGTTTTCAATTAGAAAGTATCGTTCGTTTTAGACCAAACACTGCACTTTTTTTAAATCTTTTTCAAAACCACGGTGAACGCTACACGGCCATTGATGATTATGGTTTAGCAAAGGCTAGAATCAGTTTAAATATGTCGGCAGATGATCGTTTAATTTATGCCAGTGATTACCCCTTTATTAAAAATTGGGCAGAAAAACTGAATGTAAAAAAAATCCCGGTAGACACAGAACATCTCCCGCATTTATTTGATCCTAAAAAATTAAAAATACCAGGTCACCACAATGTGATTAATGCAACATTTGCTTTGTTGGCCATCGAAAATTTAGAGCTTGATCAATCAAAAGTTTTAGAAGCTCTTTATGCCTTTAAGGGCGTTCATCACCGAATTGAATTCGTTGAAAACTCTTGGGGGTTTGTGGCCTATGATGATGCAAAAAGTACTAATTGGGATGCTACGATTACGGCCCTTAAAGCCGTAGAGCGAAGTGATAAAAATGTTTCCCTTATCTTAGGGGGGAAAAAGCGTGGCCATGGTGACTCGATCATTCCTTACTTACAAGAAATTCAATCTATGGCAAAAGAGATTTGTCTCATTGGTGAAATGGGGGCGGAGATTGAAAAAGAATTGTTGTTACAAAAAAATCTAAATTTGAGCTTTCGTTATCTAACGACAATTGAAAATGTTGTGGAAAAATTAAAGAGTGAAAAATTCACCGGAACATTACTTTTTTCTCCCGCTTTCCCGTCCTTCGATCAATTTAAAAATTACGAAGAAAGAGGCCGAGCGTTTCAAAAAGCTTTGAATTAACGAATGGCCGTT
>JAKLJM010000243.1 GCA_023151145.1 Bacteriovoracaceae bacterium
TGAAAGTTGCCTCTAGAGAAGGAGCATATAAATGAATTACGCTCGAAAAATTCAAAAAGAGCTAGATGTAAAAACTGATTTGAAAGTCATTAAAAAAGTTATTTCACTTTATGAAAAGCTAAAAAATGAAGATGATGAACTTTTGACGATGGATGATGCTATGGAACATTTGGATGGCCTTCTAGGTGTTGTTACTCCAGCAGATTCAATTAAGGCTTTTCGAGACAGAGAAAATCTCACTCAAAAAGAACTTGCCTTGAAAGCTGGAATTAGGCAACAGCATCTATCAGAAATCGAAAGAGGGTTAAGACCTATTGGTGTAACTATGGCAAAGAAATTATCCAAGGCCCTAAACTGTAATTACAAATCACTTTTGTAATTTATGTATTGATGAAGTAAAAGTAGAAATTCTTCAAAATTAGAGGTCACAATTTGTGACCTTTTTTATTTTTCTCTTCTCGTATCTACACTTTTGGATTTAGCCGTTCAATTGATGGCCGTACAATCATGTAGATTTTATTCTTCTAAAGTAAATTTTCTAATTCTTGGATGCTCAAAGGTACAATTTTAAAATCACTTATCTTATTGTCTTCAAGAATGATGGAGCTAATTTTCCCTTTTGGACATAAATCCATACAGTGGGTTTTTAAAATTTTTGTTCTTTCATTACTTTCAATTTTTAAATTTACTTCATCTTTAGAACAGCAAGAGCTGCAATCTTCACAGATAATAATTGTCTTCAATTTTTTAACCTTTTAAATCGTCTATATTTTAATTGTATTATTCTTGCATCATTTTAGCGCATTTGTCTTTTCCCATTTTTTCCATGCATTTTTTCATCATGTCTTCCTGGCACATTTTTTTATCTTTGTGTTTTTCCGCACATTTTTTCATCATTTCAGACATATCATGTCCTTCATGTGAATTTTTGGTTTCGATAGTTTTAACTTCTTCTTTTACAGCAGGATGGTGTTGTGAGTGATCTACTTGAGGCTCTTGTGCGTGAGTCAGAGTAAATAAACTTAATGACATTAATATAAATAGCGTTTTCATAAAAATCCTTTGTTATGTCGATAGCTAATTAGAAACAGGTATACTTAAGTAGTTCATGAATTTAATCTAAATTTTTTATTCAATAGTTCTACTTAAGTAACCTTTTGTTTGTATTAAAAATAATTACCTTTCGCCTCTTAGATAAGAGCTCTTAGTGCGATCGAAAAAATCAGCAGGACCATGTTGAACGGCTTTATGCTGTCTTTGTTTAATTAAGCTTTCAGATGTAGAGCCAGTGGAAATAGAATTACTTACTTTGTGATCGATGGGACAATTGATATACGATTTATATTGGGCATTTCTTTGATCTGCACGAAAACTCTCAATGGCAAAAGAATTAAGTGAAATTAAAGCTAGAAAAAACAAAGTAACCTTTTTCATAAATACTCCTATGAATTTTTGTACATTAAATTTTTTTCTTACGTAAGAAACTTCATAGGGGATACGAAATCATAATAAAAAATGTGACATTTTAATTTTTAGTAAACATCTGATGGAATTGAATTTGAGCAAGAATTACTTGGTGTAATCGCACCGTTGCTTTCGATATCAAAAACATGCCAATAGGTTTGAGTACAATTTTCTGGAACTGAGAATTGGCTAATTAAAGTTCCGTTTCGATAAACTCGAACTTGGGCTTCAGATTGAGTAAAATCTGGTGATGCTGGAGAATTTTGTTGTGTATAATTATGGACAAAGTAACGATGTTTTCTTGGATATGATAAAGCAGTACCATTCCATTTTACTGCAATTGTTTCAGGACCTGATCCATCTGTATCATCAACATCTAGTACCGCAAACGGTGCATTGTTGATGTCTCCAACATTTTGATAATAGATATGGGTAGATGGAGCTGTGTTATTAACAGGAACATAAAGATTGGAATCTAAATCTTGCACTGTCGTATTCCAAGAGAGAATGGCCACTAATTTATTTGCAGCATAGGCAGTCGTTAACAATGAAAGCGAAACGGAATTAGTTTTATTTTTTTTAAGGAAAGTATTTGGGCGCTGATCAATGTAACCGCTTATTGAGACGTTGATGGTTTTTGTCCCAGCTTGAACGTTGGTGATGCGATAATAACCACTGCCATTAGTGGTTGTTTGAGTTTGTGATTGAAAACCTTCAACATAAACAGTGACACCTGAAAGTGCTGCTCCAGTTTGCCCATTAGTGATATAGCCTTCAATATCTCCATATCCATCGACAAGTTCAGACTGTCCACATGAGAAAAGCATAAGAGTTAATATTGAAAATAATAAATATTTCATTAAAACAATCCAAGTGGAAAACTCAAATCTAATAAAATAGTTTGAATAGATTTTTTGTTAAAAGTGTAATCATCTAACGTACCAGGCATGTCAATTTTAGTTCCGTTAAGTGTCGCTTTGTTATAACTTGTTTGCCTTAAATCAATTCCCCAATTAAAAAAACTTCCTAGCGGGAGAGTTAATTTTAAACCAAAACCATTACCAGAAAATTTGGCTGGTCGAAATTGAGAGATGTAGTATTCGTCCATTTGTAAATTTGCGAGAACAATATAATACAAACTCACCATCGAGCGATTATTTTGGTAACTAAGTGCGATTTCATGAGTCGTCTCAGTGGCTTTAGAGCTTTTAGGCCATGAATCATCCACTGCATAGTTTTTTGAATTGGCGTAAAGCCAAGTGAGCGATTGATTTTTATAACCATAACCAATATTGAAAGTGGGTGTAAATTTATAAGACAAATTTGCCCCATAAAAATAGCCATAAGTATTTCCGGCCAATGTACCAGTAATAGGTGATGAATCTATTTTTTGATTCCATTTAGAATAATTAATTCCAAGAAGCGGCTGAAGAAATACTCGCTTGCCGGTGTTGGCAAAAGTGTTAAGGGAAAATAAAACTGAAATGATAATAAGTGATTTCATACATACGAGTTTAATAAAATCGTAGCAGGAAAATAGCTGGAAAATACTGCCAAAAACATGATTGAATAGCTGCTTGCTTAGCGCGCAGCACTATGGGTTGTCTTTATATGTCTCTTAATAAATCCGAACCTTTAGAAAAATTAACATCCTTTTTGCTTGTCGATTGAACTTGTTTATCTGTAGCATTTTCTTTTTTCCAAACAACTCGGAGGTTGAAAGGTGTTAAACTTTCCACAGCAAGCACTCACATTTGGTTCGTTTATTAATGGTGAGTTTCAAAACAATTATTCACAAAAATTAGTGGTTCGTTCTCCGTATAATAATTCAGTTTTAGGTGAGGTGGGAGTTTCTTCCACAGCTGAAATTGATCAAGCTATTCAAGATGCTTCTATGGCCCAAAAAAGTTGGGCACAGACGCCGATTAAAGAGCGCTCAAAGGTTATGTTTGAGTTTAGAAATATTTTAATGAGAGATATTGATAAAATTTCAAACTTAAAGAGTTTGGAGTCAGGAAAAACATTTGCTGAAGGAAAAGCTGGATTACTAAAAGGTATTGAAGTTTTAGAGTTTGCTTTATCACTACAAAATTCTGATTTAGGTGGCAGATTAGATGTTTCACGCGGAGTAAGTTGTGAGTATCGCCGAACGGCACTTGGGGTTGTGGCCAATATAACACCTTTTAATTTTCCTGCCATGGTTCCCATGTGGACAATTCCTATTGCTCTGACTTTAGGAAATGCCTATATCTGGAAACCTTCAGACAAAACACCATTAACGGCAACTTATATTGCCAGTGCACTTAAAGAAGCCGGTCTGCCAAATGGCCTTTTACAAGTTATTTTTGGTGCTCAAAACGAAGTGGAAACGATTATTGATCACCCATTAGTTAAGGCCATCGGTTTTGTCGGATCAACGAAAGTTGCAAAAATCGTTTATGAACGTGGAACAAAACTTGGAAAAAGAGTGCTTGCGATGGGGGGAGCGAAAAACCATATCGTTCTACTACCTGATGCCAATCTAGATATTTCAGGTTTAGGAATTTCTGATTCTTTCACCGGATGTGCAGGTCAGCGCTGTATGGCAGCTTCTGTTCTTCTGGCCGTAGGGGATGTGGATAAACATATTGAAAAAATTCTTCAAAGAGCAAGCTCGCTTAAGCTTGGATCTGAAATGGGAGCAATTATCACTAAGGCACAAAAAGAATTTCTCATTTCTGCGATTGATCGCGCAGAAAAAGCCGGTGCTAAAATTTTACTTGATGGAAGAAAAGTGAGTGCACCAAAAGGAATGGAAGAAGGAAATTGGCTAGGACCAACCATTATTGATTTTGTTCAACCTAATAGTGAAGCCCACACCACCGAACTATTTGGACCTATTCTTTCCATTATTCGCTGTAAAGATATTAGTGGAGCGATGAAAATTCAAAATACCTCAGTTTATGGGAACGCGTGTTAAGTTATTCGCGATGCTAGTGCTGGGATGATTGGAGTGAATGTGGGAGTTCCTGTTCCAAGAGAGCCATTTTCATTTGGAGGTGTGAATGCCTCTAAATTTGGACATGGGGATATCACAGGTCACCATTCATTAGATTTTTGGTCAGATGTAAAAAAAGTGACAACAAAATGGGAAATGCAAAACGATAATACTTGGATGTCTTAAAGAGTGGAGAGACAAATGACGACAAATAAATCATCACATATAATTTTAGCTTCACATGCTAATTTAGTTTATAAAGAAACACTTCCTATTCATTGGGGAGCCAAAAATCCTATTGCACGAGGCCCGGTGGTGGCATCGTTGACCGATAAAAAACGCCGTAATGCCATCGGAACTCATAGTGGAACATATGCGGTTTATCGTGCACTATCAATTGCAGCAAAAAAATATCCACCTATGCATAAACCAGACTTAGAAAATACTTATTCTCCGGTTAAGTTTGGCCCCTATGATTCATGGTTTGATCCAGACAAAATGGTGTCTATTGATCCATGGGGTTTAGATGTCCAAGATCATTTTAAAGAATTAATGAAAAACGGCCATGACATAAGACCTACGATTGCGGTGACTCAAGCTCATCTACAAATTCCAGAAATTTATGAAGCGATTGAGAAAGGTCGTTTAAAGATTGATGGAAAAATCGTCACTGAAAATAAAGACATTCGAGTGACTAAAG
>JAKLJM010000244.1 GCA_023151145.1 Bacteriovoracaceae bacterium
CGGTTTGTGTGGATCTCGTAGCATAGTTAAGAAAATGAGAAAGCGAAATAAAAATCAAAAAATGTTTTTATAAGACAACAGAAGAGAATTAATTAGCTCCAATATCCTCTTTAATTTGTCTAAGACATTCAAAGTAAATATTCATACTTACATTTTCATGAGCAAACATTCTGCTTAAAGTCTGTCTAGTAGTACCGATTTTTTCAGCAAATTCATCTTGCGTATTATACTTCGGACTATTCTTCACATAAGCTGCAATAAAATCTGTACTTGATTCAAAATCCCCATCTTGAAATGCAGAAATAATTTGATCAAAAATGAATTGAGGATTTTTAAAGTTCTCAAGAGCATTCATTCTTTTTTTATCAACATGCTCTTCTTTATTTACCGCTAATTTAAATTGAGCCATAAACTCCTCCTTAATTCTTAGTTTTCAAATCACCCGTTTCAATAGTAATCCCAGATGTCTAAATATGCTGAGTACTCCAAAGAATGACTGCATTTTGATCCCTTTTATTACTACCATTCACTAAGTACGTTCTTTTTCCCTTAGCAGTGTCATTTGCTACCGAAAAATACATTCTCAAAACTGTTGCCCATTTCTTTTCATAAAGTCCACAAGGATCAAGTCTCTTTGCTGTTGTTACTATTCCTTCGAGTTCTATTTTTTGAATAGCAGCTAAGACCTTATAGTAATCATTTCCACTCAAACCATCGTACCAACTAGTAAACTCTCTGCTTTCAAAACAATCATTCGGTACATATATAGAATAAGTATCTTTCACTACCTCTCCTCGGTTAAAATGTAACACATACTTAACGCACGTAACATATATTTAACATTTCTTAGCTAAATCTTTTAAATAACAAGCACCTATTCCGCATATTTTTATAGATAAAGACAATTAATTTACAAGATTAGAACATAAATTCCGCCAAAGTTAATGGCCATATTCTTATAAGGCCTCTCCGCCTCCGACTCTTCTTCCTAAATACACTACCCTCATTTTCAACCGTAGTCTCGAGTGAAAAATAATCTATTGACTCCGTACCATAGTACGGATGATATAGTCCTATTATGGAAAAAATAACAATTGGAAAATTAGCAGAAATGGCAGGAGTTGGAGTTGAAACAGTTCGCTTTTATCAGCGAAAAGAGCTTCTGCGAGAACCTAAAACAAATGGAGCCTTTCGAACTTACACCGAGGCAGATGCAGAGAAAATTATTTTCATCAAGAAAGCCCAAGAGCTTGGCTTCTCTTTAGCGGAAATAAAAGAACTGTTGGAGCTTAATACAAAACCTCGAGTAACCTGCTCTACTGTAAAACAAAAGACACTCTCTAAAATCAAAGAAATTGAAAAAAAAATTAACGACCTTAATAAGATGAAAAACAGTCTAGAAAAACTTTCTTGTGCCTGTGATGAAAGCCAGGATCAAATAAGACAATTTAAAGTACAAGAATGTTTTTCAATAGGTGCTAATTGCAAATGTTAAAATCATGAGGAGTAATCGATGAAACGTTTTCACATCCATGTTGGAGTAAAAAACCTTAACGAATCAATTCAATTTTATTCTACAGTGTTTGGCCAGAAGCCATCAAAAGTAAAAGAAGACTATGCAAAATGGATGCTTGAAGATCCAAGAATTAATTTTGCCATTTCAACAAGAGCAAATGTTGTTGGAGTTGATCACTTGGGGCTTCAAGTAGATGAAGAGCTTGAACTTTCAGCAATCCTCGATCGACTAAAAAATGCAGATCTTGGTGTATATGACGAAGGAACGACAACTTGTTGTTATGCTGAATCAAGTAAAGCATGGGTAAAAGATCCATCAGGAATCGCTTGGGAAGCTTATCATACAATGGCAGCCGCAGAACTTTTCAATGAAAATTCTGAATCGAAAGCGAATGCTTGTTGTGCTCCAAGCTCAATAAAAGTTGAGGCATCCTCTTGTTGTCCGCCAGCACCAGCAAAAGAAGAATCATCTTGTTGTGCTCCAAGCTCTAATAAATCAAAGTCATCTTGTTGTTAGGTAGAAATATGAAAAAAAATATACTGTTTTTATGTACTGGTAACTCATGTCGATCACAGATGGCCGAAGGATGGGCAAAGCATTTCTTCGGTTCTAAATATGATTTTTATTCAGCAGGAACTGAAAAACATGGCTTAAATCAAAGAGCTGTAAAAGTCATGAATGAAAGTGGTGTGGATATTTCACAACACTATTCAAAAACTGTTGATGATCTAAAAGGTGTTAAATTTGATATCGTCTTTACTGTTTGTGGACATGCCAATGAGAACTGTCCTGTTTTTTTTGGTGCTCCAAAAGTAATACACGTCGGTTTTGATGATCCTCCTAAACTATCTCAAGGATTATCAAATGAAGAAGAAATCTTAAGTCACTACAGACGAGTTCGTGATGAAATTAAAAATTTTGCACAAAACATAGAAACATATTTGGAATAAAAAATGAAAAAATTATCTTTTCTTGATTCATATTTAACTCTGTGGATATTTCTAGCTATGCTAATCGGTGTGGCCATCGGAGTCTTTTCACCTCAATCTACACATTTTATTAATTCACTTTCAATTGGCACGACTTCAATCCCAATAGCCATTGGGCTTATTTTAATGATGTATCCACCACTCGCAAAAGTGAAATATGAAGAAATTGGACTAGTCTTTAAAGACAAAAAAGTTTTAGCTTTATCACTTATCCAAAATTGGATTATCGGGCCATTATTAATGTTTGGATTGGCCGCCATTTTTCTTAAAAGCCAGCCTGATTATATGATGGGTTTAGTCCTTATTGGTCTTGCTCGTTGTATCGCAATGGTATTAGTTTGGAATCAATTGGCAGATGGGAGTTCTGAATATTGTGCGGGGCTAGTCGCCTTTAATTCAATTTTTCAAATTATCTTTTTTCCTATTTATGCTTATTTTTTTATGACTTATTTGCCTACGTTTTTTGGACTACCAAGTTTTGAAATCAACTTCACAATGGGAGAAATTGCTCAGTCTGTTGGAATATATCTTGGTATCCCCTTCTTAATGGGATTTTTAACAAGATTCTATCTTATAAAATCAAAGGGCGAAGTTTGGTATGAAAAGAATTTTATTCCTAAAATAAGTCCACTGACTCTAGTATTCTTACTGTTCACAATTGTTATCATGTTTTCTCTAAAGGGCGATAAAATTGTTCAGCTTCCTTTAGATGTTATTAAAATTGCCATTCCTTTAACTCTGTATTTCATCATCATGTTCTTTGCTTCATTTTATATGAGCAAAAAAGTTGGTGCTGATTATGAACGATCTGTTACCTTATCGTTTACTGCTGCTTCAAATAATTTTGAATTAGCAATAGCTGTTGCCATTGCCACTTTTGGAATTAATCATGGTGCTGCTTTTGCGGCTGTAATAGGCCCATTAGTCGAAGTTCCTGTACTGCTTGCTTTAGTAAAAGTCTCGCTTTGGATGAAATCTCAATATTTTGAAACTAAAAAAATTATTACCTAAACTCAACAAGTCCCCATTTTACGTGGGGACTTATCTATAATTTACAATCATCCCCTTCAAACTGAATTGTTGTGAATTGAATATGCTTTTCTCGCAAGAAAACTTCTATTTTCTTCCTAAGTATATCCACATCTTTCATTAACATATTTGAGGATACTTTTACATGCAAAGTCAGATTGAAATTCGACTCATCCAAAGACCATCCTTGAATGAAATGAATATCAAGGACATTATCAAAGGTTAAAAGATCCTTAATAATCTCTTCTCTACTAAGAGATTCTGGAAATGCTTGAAGAAATATTTTACTCACATTGTACAAATTCTTGACGACACCATTGATAATAATGAGAGCAATAAGAATAGACAATACCGAGTCAAGGAAGTACCAAGGCTTAAATAGAAGCACAATACTAACTAATAAGACTGCACACCATCCAAGAATGTCTTCTAACAAATGAAGCATAATCATTCTTGAATTTAGACCTGAATTTTTTGACATCCGATAGGCGGCAAAGCCATTCACTCCTAAACCCAAAAGCGCAAGCAGGATAACACCAGGAGCGTGAATAGGCTCTGGATTTTGAAAACGGACCACTGCCTCCCTAATAATAAATGTAGAACCAATAAGTAAAATAAGGCCATTAACAAGAGCTGCTAAAACAGAAAAGCGTCTGTAGCCAAACGTAAAATTTTTATCAGCTTTCTTAACACTAATCTTCTCAGCGATATAAGCAAATAAAAGAGCGATACTGTCGCCTAGATCGTGTAAGGCATCAGAATAGATCGCTACACTATTAGTAAGGTAGCCTCCTACAAATTCAATCACCGCAAAACCGGCATTCATGAAGAAG
>JAKLJM010000245.1 GCA_023151145.1 Bacteriovoracaceae bacterium
GCTGAATAAAACATTATCTTTTTGGTAACCAAAAGTTAAACCTTTAACTATTAAATTGGACGATTGCTTTTTTGAACTAAGTAGCCATGAGAATTGATCGTTATCATTTTTTTGTACTTCTGGCTTGGGAATATTATTATTTAATTGAAAACGAATTTCTACGAACTGATCAGCTCCGTTACCCTCATTAGGCAACAAAACTAATTCAAAAAAACCATCACATATACTTTCAACTTCATCTAGATGATGATCAATAATCAAAATTCCTATTTCTTTTTTACTATTACCCAATTGTTCATATATATATTGGCGCATCGATTGATCTATAAATGCTGTAGGCTCGTCTAAAAAAAGCCAATCAGGTTCGCTGGCCACTAATGAAGACAACAATAATCGCTGACATTCACCGTGACTTAATTGAGATGTTTCTTTTAAGGCCATATTTTCTAAACGAAAACTTTCCATCAATAGCATTTTTTCTTGCATTTTTTCACGAGAAAAAATTTTATTCTCCATGGAAAACAAAAATTCCGACAAGGCCTTTGGATGAATGATTTGAGAGAATGGATTTTGAAACAGATAATGAGAGT
This sequence comes from Bacteriovoracaceae bacterium, assembly GCA_023151145.1. GTDB lineage: Bacteria > Bdellovibrionota > Bacteriovoracia > Bacteriovoracales > Bacteriovoracaceae > Bacteriovorax. Next base: position 591 of record JAKLJM010000245.1, read on the forward strand.
TAGAAAAAAACTCTAAATCTCCTTCCAACTCTCCCGAAAGAAACTCTGGATAAAATCCTTTTAAGAGTTGTAAAAATGTCGACTTCCCTAGACCAGATTTACCAGTAATGAGATAACACCCCTTCGCCGGAAGTTGCAGCTCTTCTCTTAAAACCAATGTTAATGAAGAGCCTTGATGCTTAAAACGAAAAGGTTTAATTTTCATTTTTCTTTATTAACTTTAACCACTAGAAATTGATTTAATAAACCCGTTTTCACTAACCGCTTTGTTAAATAAATTGTTGGTATTGCGGCTAAGGGAATCGTTGAAATCATAAAAGAAAGAAGTTGTAACAAGGCAAATCCTTGTCCCAGTGCTTGATAGTCATATTTCAAATAATCGTAGCCGTAACTTAATAGAGCCGAAGCGAATCCAGCTAACGATAAAACTAAAAGATTAAAGCGCTTAAACCCAAACAAAGCGAAAGTAATCTCAGCACCAGCCCCTTGTAATAATCCGTAAATGACTGCACCTAGTCCCCACTGAGTAATAAGCCCTTGAATAAAAGCTGCGACAAAGGAAGAAAGAAGAGCGACCCCCGGCTTACGAATGATAAAGGGCAGAAGTAATCCTGGTATGACCCAAAAGCCGCTGGTCACATAATTAAATGGAGTATTGTCTATGAACACTTTTAAAACGTCATAAACTAACGTCCAGCCCCACATGGTTACACCAATGACCACCGATACGACCACAGTCGTAACAACTTCAAATAATGTAAGTGATTGAATGAGAGAAAAGTACTTTCTTAACATGATGTCTCCTTTCCTACGCAGGTTTTTAAGCCTTATCAGGTTCAAAGGGTATTTCTCAGGCATGCACCCTATGCGCAATGCCACCCCTAGGTGTTAATGATTGTCGAAGAATAACACAATGCTATTTCCTTTTCAATTAACCATTTCTCTTCTACCCTATTCGGGTCGTTATGACCGTACTTAAACAAAGGATATTTTTGTGACAAATCAACGAAATGATTTAAAAACAATCGAAGACGAAAAAAGACAACAGGCCCTAGACTATCACTCAGAAGGCCGCCCGGGTAAGATCGAAGTTATCTCTACCAAACCAGCCATGACAGCTCACGACTTAACTAAAGCCTACTCACCAGGAGTGGCTTGGCCATGTCTTGAGATCGCTAAAGATCCAGAACTTGCTTACAAATACACTGCAAAAGGAAATTTAGTTGCAGTTATTTCTAACGGTACTGCTGTTCTTGGTTTAGGAAATATCGGTGCTGTAGCAGGAAAACCTGTTATGGAAGGAAAAGGATTATTATTTAAGAAATTTGCCGACATTGATGTTTTTGACATTGAAGTTGATGAAAATACCGTAGAAGGAATGATTAAAGTCGTAAAAGCGCTTGAACCAACTTTTGGTGGTGTAAACTTAGAAGATATCAAAGCACCAGAATGTTTTGAAATTGAAACTCGTTTAATTGAAATGATGGACATTCCAGTTTTCCATGATGATCAACATGGTACAGCCATTATTTGTTCAGCGGCTTTTTTAAACGCACTTGAAATTACTGGTCGCGATATTAAGAAAACAAAAGTTGCGGTATCAGGAGCAGGTGCAGCTTCCATTTCATGTGCCAGAATTTTATTTGAACTTGGATTACCAAGAGAAAATTTAGTGATGTGTGACTCTAACGGAGCAATCCATAAGGGAAGAACACAGGGAATGAATAAATACAAAGACGAATTCGCCGTTGATACAAAAGCTCGTACTCTCGCTGATGCGATGGTGGACGCTGATTGTTTCATTGGTTGTTCTGCAAAAGGATTAGTTTCACAAGACATGGTTAAAACCATGGCCAAAAATCCTATCATTTTCGCAATGGCGAACCCTGATCCAGAAATTACTCCAGCAGAAGTTCATGCTGTTCGTGATGACGCCATTATGGCAACTGGAAGATCTGATTATCCTAACCAAGTAAATAACGTTTTAGGATTCCCATTTATTTTCCGTGGTGCCCTAGACGTACGTGCCCGCAAAATTAATATGCAAATGAAATTAGCTGCGGTTAAAGCACTTGCGGATCTGGCAAAAGAAGAAATTCCAGAAGAAGTAAAATTAGCTTACGGTGGGGAAGACTTTAAATTTGGTAAAAACTATTTAATTCCTAAACCTTTTGATGCTCGAGTACTTACTAGAGTAACTCCTGCTGTAGCAAGAGCTGCGATGGAAACAGGTGTAGCTAGAATTCAAATTACTGATCTTCAAGCGTACGCTCGATCTTTAGAAGGCAGAATGGGTACTTCTGCTGGATTTATGAAATCACTTCGCGACCGTTTAACAACTTTTGTTAATAAATCAGGGAAAAAAGTTAAGTTAGTTTTTGCAGAAGGAACTAATACTCGTATTCTTCAAGCTGTTAAACAACTTATTGAAGAAGATAAGATTGAACCAATTCTTCTTGGACGTAAAAAAGCCATTCATAAAAAAATGGATATGCTTGGTTTAGATTCGTTAAAAGATTCTGTAAAAACCATCAATCCAAGAAAACATCCTGAATTTGAGAACTATGTTCGTCAATTTGCAAAAGAAAAACAAAGAAGTGGCGTTTCCATTTATCATGCTGAGGAATTATTAGCTCACCAAAACTATTTTGGTTCAATGATGGTCAGAGAAGGACAAGCAGACGCTGTCATTACTGGTCCAACGTTAAACTACGCTGATTGCTTCCCTCCATTGGTAAAAGTTATTGGCACCAATGATAGACATACAGCCTCTGGTATCTTCATTATGACATTTAAAAACCGCGTTCTATTCTTTGCAGATTGTGCGGTTCAAATTCATCCATCAGAAGAACAATTATCAGAAATTGCAGCGGGAACAGCTGAACTCTTTAGAAAATTAATGAGAAGAGAACCAAGAATTGCTTTTTTAAGCAAACAAAATATCCTAACTTAATTGTTGATGGAGAAATGCAAGCGGACGTAGCAGTTAATAAAAATCTATTAGATAAATTATTTAACTTCTCATCACTAGACGCTCCTACTGATATTTTAGTATTCCCTGACTTGAACTCAGCCAACATCAGCTACAAACTCCTTGCTCAGTTAGCTAACACTCAAGCCATTGGACCTATTTTAGTACCAATGAATAAGCCAGCGAATATCATTCCAAGAACAGCCTCTGTCACAGAAATTGTTAACATGTCTGTATTAACTGCTCTATTAACTGATAAAAAAATGAGCATGCGCGAGTAAGCTAAGTTTTTTAGGAGAATTTTATGAAGTATATTTCAACAGATAAAGCACCTGCAGCAGTAGGAACATACTCTCAGGGCGTTGAACACAATGGAACGTTTTATTTTTCGGGGCAAATTGGAATTGATCCAAAAACAAGTGAACTAGTTTCTGGTCATGGCCCACAACTAAAACAAATTCTCGCTAACATAGACGGACTTTTAGAATCGCAAGGCCTTAACAGAACTAATATTGTAAAGACATCTATTTTCATGACTGATCTTTCTTTATTTGCCGAAGTGAATCAAGCCTATGTAGAATATTTTAAAGCTCCATATCCAGCGAGAAGCACGGTTGAAGTATCAAAACTTCCGAAAGGTGCGTTAATTGAAATTGAGGTCATTGCAGTTAAATGATTTTAAAAAGCAAATACGTATTTGAATCAAAATCAACGAGAATGAAGAGGTACTTTTATAGTGTCCTCATCATTCTCGCTTCAGTTTTTGGTTTATACTCATTTGTTTGTGGAATCATACTTCTCGATGCTCGCAGTGAAAGCAAAGCCGCCAAAGCTGCCTTTATTCAAAACCCACCAGACCTCATCGTCGTTTTCACCGGCGATAAGGGGCGAATCAAATATGCAGTGGATAAAGCAAAAGAATTAAAACAACCAAATGTCTTTATTTCTGGTGTCCATCAAAAAAATTCGGTTCAAACTCTCATCAACCCAATTGATCCAAGCCTTAGTGAAGCAGATCACTTCGAACTTGATTACAACGCCAGAAACACTGTTGAAAATGTTGTTCAAACCTATAAGTACTTACGCGCCAACAGAGCTCTTCATAAAATTTTAATTATTTCTAGTGATTATCACATCATGAGAATTAAACAGATTTTACATTCATTAAAGACCGAAGATGATAAATTTGAATTTTACTTCTCTCCGGTCCATTCAAGCTATTTTGATTTTCGAAATATTAAACTTTTGTACACTGAGGTTTTTAAAATCTTACGTACAAAAATTTTTCTAACATTTTGGGATCATAAAGCTCCTCTGCCCTACACTTACTGACAGCCTTCTTTTCTCGGTGCTCTGAAATCCTGATGAAATTTTACTTTTACTGGAACATAACCTTCTTCATTCATAGATTTTTGATTGATTTTATATGCTTCACAATCATTTAATCTAAACTCCTCATTGGCCCGTAACAAATCTTTAAAAGTTAAAGAATGACCATGTTCAGTATAAAAATCATTTTCAAGCTTAAAGACATTTTCCTCTAAAGGCTTAGTTAGCATTTGAAATTTTAAAATTGTTTCAATTGTCGAAGGCTTCATATGTTTTTGCATTTTATCTTTTGCAAAACCTAATTGTCTTGCGATCCATGCCCCATTTGATTTTAGCTTGGTTGAAAGATTAAATTTAAATTCATATTGTTCTTTTTCAATCCAATGAAAAACACTCGTTAAAACTGAATCTTGCATACGAATTTTTCTTAATTTAGGAATTGTTCTAAATTCGGCAATAACTTCAAAACGTGGATCTAAATCAATATCAGCAGGTGCAAAAGTTTCACGAGCCTTTATTCCCATCCCGCCCATGAAATCTGAATCAATTAAACGGCTAAATGATGTTCTAAAAGCCGGTACTTGATACTCTCCATTGCTGGCTTCTTTATATGCAAAACGAATAACTTCTGAACAAAACATTTCAGAGTGATCATCATCAATCATAGCAAAGTCATAAGGAACGACCTTTCCTTTGGCACGTACGTTATAAACATAATCAAAAATTTTTCTTGCAGCTTTTTTTCCTAGCTCGGCATCAACTTGTCGGAGTAAGACAATTCTCGCTTCTTCTTTTTTTAGAAACTCATCAAGCGGAGTGTAGATCATTCCAGTTTCAATTAACGCTTCTACTACATACATCTTGCCTTTTGCATCTTGACCAATGATTCCCAAATGTGAAAACTGTGCATCTCCATCACCGATTCTCGCGATCATCGCGCTGACAAAACTCTGTCCACGCATCAAAAGAAGATCTCCCGGACGATAATCTATTTTGTCATATTTTGGATTAAGTATGGTGTGTGGTAGTCCACCCGTGAATAATTCTGTTGGTACTTTTGAAGGTGTTTCACTATTGGCATATAACCATTCGGCCAATGAGTCTTCGGCAAACCTAGTATACCGAATAGCATTTTTTACTGCATCCACACACTCTCTAGAGACTTGTGATTGATTATTTTTGATAAAATCACGCAAGCCCATTCTTAATTGAAATAATCCCTTTAATGAATCCTCACCTTTTTCTAGAAAATAAGATTTTTCAGATTCTGATTTCGGAAAATAAAAATCAGAAGGCTTTTCATAAACGTAATCTGTATATTTTTTTATAAAAGGAACACAACTATCAACAGAGAGAAAATCGTTTGAGCGTACTCTTTCATTTAAGAGTGGAATATAATCTATGAATTCATACACACTTTGCGGCTTTCTTCCAAGTGATCCTTGATGCGGTGGCATCATCGAACAAGAAGCCATAAGAGTAGCAACAGACAAAGTAATCAACTTTTTCATAAAAAATTCCTCCGATTCTATTATCGGAGGAATTTATTGAGATTTTATAGCTTGGTGGGACTAGACTCTGGTAACGGAAATTACTTCCTGAAGAGATTCAATTCCAGAAATCGTTTTTAAAAGTTCACTGTAATCTTTAACTTCTATCTCAAAAACAAAACTACCTTTTCTGTCAGGCATAGATTTGGCCAATGCAGAACGGATGTTTACACCACCATTATTAATGGTTTTGGATATCAATGAAAGAATTCCAGGTTTATCCTGGGTAATTACTCGGATATTAACAGGGTGATTAAAACCAAATTCACTATTCCAATTTACTTTGATCGTGCGGCTTAAAGTCTCAGCATCAACTCGATTACAGGCAACAGTATGTACCGTAATTCCGCGACCTCTCGTAATAAACCCGACAATGCTATCACCCGGAATAGGGTTACAACATCGCGCCAATCTAACCATAACATCACTCATGCCATCTACAATAACGGCATTATCTTTATTGGCTTTTTTACGAACCACCTGTGACATTTTATTTGAATACGATTCAATTTCTTCTAACTTTTCATTCTCATTTACGACATCAACATGTTTTAAATGAGGAATATGTTCCACTAAATCTTTGATGGTGTATTTTCCAGATCCAATATTCTCATAGAGCTCATCTTCACTAGAAATATGCAGCTGATCATAAGCTTCTTTTAAATGATTATCTTTTAATAATTGCTTAATCGAAGTTCCGTAAATTTTAAATGCTTTATCAAGAACAGCTTTCCCACTTTCTCGATTTTCTTCTCTTTCTACTTTTAATAACCATTGCTTAATCTTTGAACGAGCTTTGGTTGATTTAACAATATTCATCCAATCTTTCGACGGAGTTTGTGTTTTCGAGGTTAAAATCTCAACCATGTCACCAGATTTTAAAACATGACGAAGTGAAACGATCTTGCCATTTACTTTTGCTCCAACACATTTATTTCCAATTTCCGTATGAATTTCATACGCAAAATCTAATGGTGTCGCGCCGTACTTAAGTTCACGGACATCACCTTTTGGAGTAAAGACAAAGACCCCATCAAGATCAATATCATTTTTAATAACTTCTAAAAACTCACGATTATTATCTGATGATTTATTAAACTCTAAGAGCTCTTGTACCCAATCTAATTTCGGTGCATCTTTTGAAGCTAAACCTTCTTTGTACTTCCAGTGTGCAGCCACCCCGGTCTCTGCCACCTCATCCATTTCTGATGTTCGAATTTGAATTTCAATTCTTTCAGCTTTTGGACCAATAACAGTTGTATGCAACGACTGATAGTTGTTCACTTTCGGGATGGCAATATAATCTTTAAAACGCCCAGGAATGGGAGTAAACGAAGAGTGAATAATCCCCAATCCTTTATAACACTCAGTAATAT
>JAKLJM010000246.1 GCA_023151145.1 Bacteriovoracaceae bacterium
TCAAGCTTGAAGATTTAAAAAAAATTGGCAACACAGAATATCTAAGAAAAGATCGACATGAAGTAAATGAAAGAACCTATTTTTTACTCGAAAATCAGAGTCACTTACCAGATTATTGGGAACACATAGTGAAATCAGATGGAGAAGATAACGGAATGGTGTTTTGTTTTTATTGGATTAGCGTGAAAAGGGCCAAGAGCATTTTAACTGGAAATTTTGCAGAACTTATCGACAAGGTTTCAGGTGAAAGCAGTGGCTAAGCCACTGCAAACCTTTTCGATGCATTAGCTTATTTTAAAGAACATTCGATTTTGTGTGTATAACGATCGCGGTTGTCGTATTCAATTTGCTCGATAACAACATACGGAGTATCTCCGTTTTGAAAGAAACGAAATGTATCAGTTGAGTAACGTGTATCATCGTCAGTTTTTAAAATTTTGTGTGAGATAAAATCTCCACGGTGTGCAATAAATCTTACTTCATCAGTTGCAGCAACTTCATGACGAGCGTAGATGTGACCTTTCTTTAAAGTTAAAAAAGCTTTGTCGTTAGCAATTTCAAAAGTAAATTCACATTTTTTATTATCAAATGAACCTTTATAATTTCCTGGGGCCACGATTGAATTAAGTTTTTCAACAGCATTAAGCTCCGCTGCAACAACTCCAAAAGTAACAAAAGCCAAAACAGCAACCAAAATCACCTTCTTCATATATACTCCGTGCATTAGGTTCCAGGAACCTTTTTTAAATTTGCAATATTTCTATCTAAGGGGAGAGGGGACGGCAATCAAAAAATGACTTTCTAGATGCCAAAGAGTGAAGGAGTTAGATAGAATCTTATGAAATTTCAGAGGATTGTGATTATTGTCATAAGGAAACTTGTGCAAATAATGACAAAGAGGTGTTTATGGCGAAAAAATCTTCGTTTTATGTCTGTCAAAAATGTTCATACCAAGTCTCAAAATGGATGGGGAAATGTCCAGAGTGTGGGGAATGGAATAGCTTTGTTGAAGAAGCGCATGTCGCACCCATTAAGCAAGATCGCGCCCACAAACGAATTGCCTCCAAAGAATCAGAAGCACCAAAACTCGTGCAAGATATTGTTCTAGAAAAATTACCACGTGTAGAAACTGGGATGACGGAATTCGATCGTGTTGTTGGCGGTGGTATTGTACCTGGTTCATTGATTTTGATTGGAGGGGAGCCTGGAATTGGAAAGTCGACAATCCTAACGAAGGTAATGGGAAACCTCTCAAATAATTTTAAAGACGAAAATGTCTTATATGTCTCAGGCGAGGAATCCGTTAGTCAGGTCGCTGGCAGAGCTAAAAGACTAGGAGTAAAAGAAAATAATTTCTACATCTACAATGAAACAAATTGGCAAAAAATATTAGAACAGATCAATAAATTGCAGCCAAAATTTTTGGTTGTGGATTCCATCCAAACGACGTCTTCATCAGAAATCGATTCAGCACCTGGAACAGTTTCTCAAATTAGAGAAGTTACATACGAGCTTATGAATCACGTAAAGGCCAATAACCTTACTTGTTTTGTCATTGGTCACATCACTAAAGAAGGATCAATCGCTGGTCCAAAAATTCTTGAGCACATGGTGGATACGGTTATTTATTTTGAAGGTGATCAGTTTGGTCACTATCGCTTACTTCGTGCGATGAAAAATCGTTTTGGTAATACCAATGAAGTTGGTATTTTTGAAATGCGAGAAAATGGATTAAATGAAGTTATAAATCCCTCACAGTATTTCTTAGATGATCAATTAGATGGAGCCTATGGTAGATCTTTAGGATGTATTATTGAAGGTTCACGCTCACTCTTTGTAGAAATTCAAGCGCTTGTTGTTGAAAATAAATTTGGTAACGGTAGAAGAACTACTCAGGGAATTGATAATAATCGTGTGGCGATGATGGTGGCTATTATTGAAAAATATTTTGGGTTACCACTTGGATTTAACGATATCTATTTAAATGTCGTTGGTGGAATGAAGCTTCAAGGGCGTGAGACTGACTTATCAATTATTGCCTCGTTACTTAGTTCTTATCGCAGTAAGGCGATTGACTCTCAGACGGTATTCATTGGAGAAGTTGGGTTAACCGGAGAAGTTCGTTCAGTAGCGCAAATGGAAATTCGATTAAAAGAAATGGCACAGTTAAATTATAAAAGAGTCATAACTTCTCATAAAGCAGCTCAAGAGTTTAAGGGTAAATTTAAAATCGAACTCATTGGAATACAACGGGCATCTGATATTGAAAAATATATTTTTAATTAATCATGCCAAATAAAAAATTTTCAAGAACTGTTTACCTACTTTCATTTGTCTCGATGTTTGCCGACATCGCTAGTGAACTTCTTTATCCAGTGTTACCGCTTTATTTAAAAAGTATCGGAATGAATACGGTCGATATTGGTTTCCTTGAAGGGGTAGCTGATTTCATTGCGGGCTTAAGTCGAAGTTTTTTTGGAAAGTGGTCTGATCGCATCGGTAAACGTATGCCTTTTGTTTGGACGGGGTACGTCCTTTCCTCGCTTTCAAAAGCATTTATCGGATTATTTATATCACCTTGGTGGATTCTTTTTTGTCGAACTTCTGATCGACTTGGTAAAGGTGTGCGCACAAGTGCTCGTGATGCAATTCTTTCCATGGAAGCTACTGAAGAAAATAAAGGGGCGGTATTTGGATTTCATCGAGCCCTTGATACAACAGGTGCTTTTTTAGGTCCTATTCTGGCGTTGATTTATTTACACTACTTTCCTGGAAAATATCGCGAACTTTTTATTTATTCTCTGATTCCTTTAGTCTTTGTCATTGGATTTCTTTTTTTGGTTAAAGAAAAACCACTTCAAAAGAAAGAAACGAATAATGGTGACAAAAAAGGTTTGTTCATCGGCTCATTTACTTATTGGAAAGAAGCCTCACCTGAATATAAAAAAGTGATTGCTCTAATTACTTCATTTACTTTGGTCAATTCTTCAGATGTTTTTTTGTTAATGAAAGCAAAAGAAATTGTTCATGATGATTTAAAGGTAATTGGATTTTATATTTTTTATAATTTTATTTATGCGCTTACATCTTATCGCTTTGGAGCGATGTCTGATCGAATTGGCAGAAAAAAAGTCTTTATCTTAGGTGTAGCATTATTTGCTGTGACCTATGCATTGATGGGATTTGCCACAACGATTCCAGAAGTTTTAGTGGCCTTTATGATTTATGGATTATTTTCAGCAAGTACTGAAGGTATTTCGAAAGCATGGGTGAGTTCGCTCTGCGAGAAAAAAGATTTAGGCGTGGCCTTAGGATTACAAAGTACTACACAGAGTATCGCCGCGATGTTGGCGAGCACCATCGCAGGAGTAGTATGGCAATACACCCGTAGTGAGTATGTCTTTTTCATTGCTGCCACATGGGCCACGGCCTTGATCCTTATTTCCTCCGGCGTCGCACTAGGTTCCAGGAACCTAATGCGAGGGGGCAAAGATTAGTCTTCGAGTTTTTCTTTAACAACAGCTCCACCTACAGGGTTGAAATAAACTTCTACTTCTTTCCCTTCTTTATTTGTTCCATAAATTTCGTAGCATGAACCAGGTTGTTTAAACTTAGTAATTTTATAACCTTTAGCTTCAGCTTGTTTTTTGAACTCAGCTTCAGTCATCCATTTATCTTTTGGTAGATTCGTACAATCTTTCTTCGCGAAAGCTGATGTAGCAGTTAAAAGTGTTAACGTAGCAACCATTAAATATTTCATCATAAAAAACTCCAGTAAATTTTTGGAAGTCATTTTCCAAACCTTGTTGAAAAAAAATTTACCTTTTTATCTGAAAATCTGAATCGGCCGAATGTCCTAGAGAGCTTTAAATTATTAAAAAGAGATGTGATAAGACATATGTATCATGACCAAAAGTCGCTTGAGCCCCTATAATAAAGAGAGTCTTTAACAAGGATTTTATATGAGAAAGACATTGGTTTATGATTTACCCATCCGAATTTTTCACTGGTTATTTGCAGCATCATTTGTCGTAGCTTTTATTATTGCAAAAAGTGTAGATGATGAATCAAGTACTTATGCCTATCACATGTTGCTAGGGATTTTTATGGCAACGATGGTAGTTTTAAGAATTATTTGGGGCCTTGTTGGTCCAGAGCATGCAAGATTTACGAGCTTTCCGGTATCGCCAAGTTCGTTACTTAGTTATGGGAAAGAACTTTTTGTGGAAAAACCCAAAAAATATATCGGCCATAATCCAGCGTCTAGCTTAGCCGCCTTGGTCATGTTTTTTTGTTCATTAGGTTTAGCGTTTTCTGGATATATGATGGTTGAGAT
>JAKLJM010000247.1 GCA_023151145.1 Bacteriovoracaceae bacterium
CTTATGATGCCAACAGTAAAAGGTCTTTCTGAACAAGATATGAAAGATGTTGCTTTATATGTATCAAAACTTCCTTGGAAATTAGCTGAGTATCAAGCGGCTCAAGCTGCTGCAGGTGCTGAAGCTAAATAAGAGCTTCGCATGTCGATTTATTCTTATCACAATATAGAACCTGAAATTGGCACTGGAGCGTACATCGCTCCAAGTGCTGATGTTATTGGTAAAGTTATCTTGGGTCGCGATGTTTCGATCTGGCACGGAACTATTTTAAGAGGTGACGTGAACTGGATTAAGATTGGTGACGAATCAAATATTCAAGATCTCTCTATGCTTCATGTAACAAAAGATACTGCACTTACTCTTGGCAAATGTGTAACAGTCGCTCACTCGGTGAACTTACACGGATGCACGATTGAAGATTATTGTTTGATTGGAATCGGGGCCATTATTTTAGATGGGGCAGTTGTCGGTGAAGGTTCTGTCGTAGCAGCAGGAACACTAATTCCACCGGGAAAAGTTATTCCACCAAATAGTTTAGTGATGGGTAGTCCTTATGTGGTGAAAAAAGAATTGTCTGATAGTGAGCGCGCGCTTTATCGCATTAATTATCAAAACTACAAACGTTATAAAGAAGATTATCTCGATCCAAATATTGTGAAATTGATCAAATAGAAAAGCCACCCAAAGGGTGGCTTTCTTATCTCCAGCTAATGATGTCTATTCATCAAGAGGTGGGTTTCTAAAGAGTGAGTTGACCGATTTTCCGTCCATGATTTTCACGTGAAGTAACACTCTATCGGCTTGAAGTTTTTTAGGTACTTCAACCTCGTACTCAAATGGTACTTCTTTTTTAGGACAGAACTCTCTCACTTGTTTCATACGTGGGAGAATAGTGTAAGTATCAACTCCGTTATCTTTAATCTCTATTTTTCTTAACTCGAAACAATCACTTGGGTTATAACCTTTTAGAACAACCTTGTTCGATCCCGCGATTCTTTCGACGTTCGCTACATTGGCATACACTTCTGGTTCAGTGGCATCACTAATGGCTTCAGAGACAACGAGTTTGGCATTTTTCTGATGTCCAGTGCTCTCGTTTACTACAACATCGTATTTTCCTTTATCAAGCATACCGAGATCTACGACTTGAATAAATGGGACGATGACTTCAGCACACATAGTGTTCATTCTGCTAACTTTTAAAGCCGAAACTCCGACGTTAATTCTTTTGCCTTGAATGTTCACCTTAGTTTGTGGTGCTTTGTAACAAAGGTTAGGTAAAAATCCCATCACCACAACTTCTGAGTGATCATCAGAGTCAAAACCCGCTGGAGAAAAAACCTGTTTTACTGGCACAGGTGCATCAACTGGAATTTCGGCAAAAACTGATAACGACGATAACAAAAGAAGTGCAGACAATTTAGTTAGAGATTTCATTTAACCCTCCCGGTTTCTCATTTCCTTTACACCTAGAAGTTAGCGCCCAAAGAACTATCTGCCAGTGAGCTTGAATATAATTTATCTAGATATTTATTGGGAAAATTGCTGATCTAAATCATGATCATTTAACTTTTTATAGTGATAGAAATGGGAATAATAAGAATAAGCAGGAGGGATCTATGCGACAAAAAATTTTTATCACCTTAACTCTTCTCCTTCAAATGTTTTTTCTCACAAATCTTGAAGCTAAAAAAAGTATAGTCGAAATTGACAAATGTTTTCCTCCCTCAAAACTTAGATTTTCTAAAAATTTAAAATCTTCATCAGGTTTAAACGAATTTGAATTTAATCAATTGATAGATAGAGTAGAGCGATTGGTTGCTCCAGTTGTTCAACGTCAAACAAAAAAGAAAGTCGTTTTCGAGAGAAACTGGAATGATGATGAGGTAAACGCTCATGCAACCAGAGACGATGAAGACAATTTAGTGGTTATGTTAACTGGAGGACTTGCTCGCCATCCGCTGATGACTAAGGATGCGTTTCTTTTAATTGCTTGTCATGAAATTGGGCATTTTTTAGGGGGAGCACCCAAACAATTTAGAGGAAATACTTCGCAGCGAACTTGGTCTTCAGCAGAGGGACAAGCCGATTATTTTGCTGCCACCAAATGTCTGCCGATGTTGTTTCAAGACAAAACAGAAACCAAGGCATTAGATTTATCATTGAACCCAGAAGTAAAAAGAAAAGCTTTCACTCGTTGTGATAACGAGATTTGTGCTCGAATTGTAGTTGCCGGATGGCAAATTAGTAGTGTGTTTGCTTCTTTAAAAGAGGGAACAATAAAACCTGATATTACAAAGGCAGACCCAACTCTTGTTGACTCAACTTTCATGAAACATCCTAATCCTCAATGTCGATTAGATACGTTTGTGATGGGAGCAAATTGTGATGCCCCAATAGATGAAGCCTTTAGTGATTTTGATCCTAAAGTGGGAGCGTGTTTATACGCCAAGAAAAATGCTAGGCCCGCTTGTTGGTACAAAGACGAATAGCAGTTCTTTCAGTGTCGTGAATTCTGGCGGCAATATACTCAGAGAATTCAGCATATCGCTCTTGAGGAAGATCGCGAGGAACAGCAATTGGATCGCCAATGACTACATAAATTGTACTAAAGGGTTTTGGCACGCGAAATTGATCCCAACTTTTTTCGAAGGTCCAAAATTTTGTTGGATAAGCAATGTATGGGACGATTGGACATTCAGCTAATTTGGCAATTTCAATAACTCCAAATTTGACTTTATACTTTGGTCCTTTCGGTCCATCTACCGTTAAGGCACCAGGGATTCCTTTTTTTAATTTTTTCACCATTTCAACCAAGGCTTTCTGACCGCCTCTGGTTGAAGAGCCGCGTGCAGGTTCATGGCCAAATTGTTCACAAGTTACGGCGACTAACTCACCATCTTTTGATTCAGAAATAATCATTGTGAATTTATCGTAGCGAGTGCTGTGAGCGAGAATTCCGGCCATGAGGTTTTGATGCCAAATTGCAAACACGTATGTTTTATGCGGACTCATGTCTTTGGCTTTTTCTTTATTTGTTGCATCGATAAAGTGATAACGATAAGTGAAGTTAAGCACTTTTAAGAGGAAATAGAGAATTTTTGCAATAATCTTGTTTAGCATATTTTTTTATTTTTTTATAAATGATTAATTCGCATCCATCCGGTCAAAGAATATCGTTCAAAATGACTTGTTAAAACTTCGTGATAAATCTCATCACTTAAAAAAGTCAAAAAGGCGCCAACGCTCGGAGGAATGTCTCGTTCTATTAATTCTGGATGATCTTTTTGATAAAGTCTAATTTCTCCGCCAGAATTTTTTTCACTTCCAGCATTCAAATAAAGGATAGTGGTAATCACTCTATCTTTTGAACCTCGATGTTGATCGAGGTGTTTTTTATAAAAGGCACCTGGGGGATATTTTGCCAAATGGCCCTCATAAGAATTTAATCCTAGATAGAGCTCACGATTCAAGATTTGGCGGTATTGATCCATGTAATTTAAATACTGTTGAAAAACTGCAGGAGAGTCAGAATTAAGCCAGTAAATGGCATCACGACGTATGTCGTTGACTCTTTTTTGTTCATTTCCTTTTCCAATAGTCGCTTCTTTGAATGGGATATTAGAAGATTCATTTTTAATGATTTGGCAAAGATCACTGGAGAAAAAATTTTCTCTAAAGGCATAGCCCTTAGTGCTCAAATCATCAATTAGCGAATGAAAATCAGGGGAGGTGTTCATAAAGTGAAGATACTAAAAAGAATAGCTTTTAACAATGAACACAGATCGTTTATAATGATCTTCATAATTTTTTTCTTGAAGGTGTAAATTGGAAGTAAGTGCTTGGTGGTGGATTGGATTCCATGTCTTTGTTTTCTTAATGCTAGCGTTAGACTTAGGTGTCTTCCATAAGAAAGACCATGTCGTAGGTGTGAAGGAATCCCTTATTTGGACGATGGTTTGGGTTTTTTTAGCCTTTCTTTTTGCAGCTGGAATTTATCAATACATTGGTCACCAACCCGCAATGGAATTTGTCACGGGTTATGTGCTGGAAAAAACACTGAGCGTGGATAATATTTTTGTTATGACGGTCGTTTTTAGTTATTTCAAGGTTGAGCCTAAATACCAACATCGCGTGCTTTTTTGGGGAATCTTAGGTGCCCTAGTGATGCGGATTTTGTTTATTTTAGGAGGAGTGGCACTACTTTCTAAGTTTCATTTCCTTATGTATATTTTTGGAGCTTTCCTTATTTATACTGGGATCAAGATGTTGGTTTCAGATGACGATGAAGTTGATCCAGAACAAGACCCAGTTTACCGTTTCTGTAAAAAATAC
>JAKLJM010000248.1:0-4325 GCA_023151145.1 Bacteriovoracaceae bacterium
CAAATCCCACTAACTCGGTGACTGTCACTTGATAGCCATGGGCTTCTAGTTGTAGGGCCCTTAGCACGTTGGTTAAGTGTGAACCAAATTCTCTTGTATGAATTGGATGTCGCCATAATTCAGTAAGTGCCGTTCTTTTTAAGTCGCGTGCTTTGTTTTTCTTAAAAATTTGTGCAATTTCAGCCTGGCAGCAGGGAACTAAAACAATAAATTTGCTCTTCTTCTTTAAGGCAAAATGAATGGCATCATCCGTTGCAGTATTACAGGCATGAAGGGCCGTTACCATGTCAATTTGCGCTGGTAACAAAGCAGTTGTAATCGAATCTTCTACTGTTAAGTGAAAAAAATCCATTCTATCAAATTTAAGTTTGGCACTTAATTCTTTTGATTTTTTAATTAATTCTTCACGAAATTCAATCCCATAAATATGGCCGGTAGAGAGTTGTTTAAAAAAGAGATCATATAAAATAAAACCTAAATAGGATTTGCCCGCTCCATGATCAACAACCGTAAAAGTTTTTTTTTCACTTTGAGCTTTTAGTTCTAGAAGGAGGTCATTTAAAAGAGGTTCGATAAAATTATATAAATGATAAACTTGTTTTAGTTTTCTTCGGCTATCTTGATTAAGAGCACCATCTCTGGTCAAGATATGTAGCTCTTTTAAAAGTTCTATAGACTGGTTTTCTCTAATTTCTGGGGATTGATTTTTCATATGAGTTAAATTAACAAATTTTTGTAACATTTTCATCTACAAAGCTAAAAATTCTCACTCGTTTTTGTCGGATATAGAACTAGAAAAGTAAAATTAACTGTTTAATAGAGGAAATATTGCATCCACTAGACTTGAATTAGCAGAGGTTTAAACTAAAGAAATTAAGCGTATTGTGAAAAGGTTTAAGTTTTATGGAACAGTATTCGGGTTTTGTCCTTAAAAGATGTCGCGAAGAAGAAAAAAGTAATTTTAAAGCTTTTGGAGATCGCACAAGCTCACTGCTTTCACTTTATCCCCATTTTGATTCCTTCACTCCGATGAGTAGTCCAGGGAATTTACAATATTTAGAAACGAAAAAATCGCTAATCGTTGCCACTGAGCCTATGACATCTACATCAAAAAGAAGCAGTGTCATTAAAGAGTTTTTTGAAACTAAAGATCCACAATCAGAAAAACGCCATGTGATCTTTCCCATATCATCAAAGCTTGCGACTGAACTTCAAGCGATGAATTATCATATTTGGCAAGTGGGAGTAGAGCCAATATTTCATTTGCAAGAATATTTTGATCTTCCATACGACGTACTTCATCATTTCCCTTTAGCGCGTGCGCTTAAGAAAAGAGGGGGAGTGGTTAAAGAGATTGAGGCCTTAAGTAGTGATGATGTAAAAGAGCAACTTTTATCAATCACAAAAGTTTGGAAAGACAATCGAGGAAGTAACGAGTTTCAATTCCTAAATAAAGTGGACCCCTTTTTTTATGAAGATCTTAAGCGTTTTTTTGTTTTAGAAGACCGTCAAAAAGTTGTTGCCTATTTAACAGCAACTCCCATTTTTTTAAATCAACAGGTTATTGGTTATTTTTTCAATGATATTATTCGTGGCAATCAGGTTCGTGCTGGAACGAATGAACTTTTAATTTTAGAAGCCATGCGTATGTTAAAAGAAGAAGGGATTCATGAAGTGCGCTTGGGGATGTGCCCGCTCGCAGAAATTGATCCTCATGCTAAAAATTCACGTTTTTTAACTAAGATATTTGATCGTTGGCAAATGGGTTATCAGTTTAAAAAATTATATCAATTTAAGAAAAAATTTAATCCAACAAAATTTGAACCATTATATTTCGCCAGCTCTTCGCCTAAGTTTTCTCATTTTGTTTCAGATGTGTTGCATGCTCATTATCCAGAGAGACTAGGAAGTCATTTATGGCAATCTTTTAAAAAATCGAGTCGCAAAAATTTAGAATTAAAATCGATAGTTGATGTACTAACAAAAAAAGAAAAAATATCATCTGTCACTAAAATAGTTGGCAAGATTCCATGGACATTAGGTTTAGCGAGTTTTTTTGTTGGTCTGCACTTGGTGAAGAATTATTCCTTATTTGGGAAAACATTGTTTGATCACTCTGGTTATATTCCAGGTCAAGTCAGTTCACTGGGTGTAATGGTTGGGCCATTGTTTCATAACCATCTCTTTCATCTTATTGGCGATCAATTATCATTTGTTATTTTTGCCGGTGCAATTGAATATATGTTTGGCAGCTGGTTAATGCTCTTTTTAACCAGTGTTGGACTGTGGTTATCAAACCCCATGACTCATGTTCTTTTAAGTTTTACCGTACCTAGTACAAGTGAGGCTTGGTGGAATTCGTTATTAGTTGAAAAAGATTATGGTTCAAGTAATGCGGTTTTTGTTTTAGTTGGAGCCATGATTTTTTCATTAAAAAGAAATCTTTGGTTATTTGCTCCCTTTCTTTTTCATGGTCTCTATATTGTTCTTCAAAGAGAAAGTTTGTTGGCATTTCACCATCTCTTAGCGATGTATCTAGGGTATGGATGTATGCAGGTCTATGTAAAAATGAAAAGAGATGAAGTTAATCTTTCATAATCTCTATTGAACTTTTACTCATGCTTTTTTTTAAAAACTCTAAGTTACTGGCCATGATTTCTGGAGTAATCAGAGAGAGCTCATTCAATAATAGATTTATTGTATCAGCTGAATTGATTGCCTTGTGAAATTGGCCTAAGGCTAAAAATTCTTTTTCCACCAATGATGGATTGGTCATTAACATTTCTAAGTCCATATCAATAACTTGATCTTTCTTAAAAGTTTCCAGTTCGCGCTTTAGATATAAAGAATTATCAATTAAAACAAAGTTTAAAGATTTGTTGAAATAATTGTTTGCAATATAGGTTTTAAAGGAATTTAAAATTTCATCGCTCTTTATCTCTTGTTCTTTAAACTCCATCCACATTGAAAGATTTTGACTGTGGTGACTCATGAAGATTTGAAATCTCTTTTTTCCTTTTGAACCACCGGATTTTTTAACTCTTAAATAACTGGATGTTATTTTATAATGTGGGGCTTCGGTATGTAAAAGATCTTGAATCTTTTTCAGTTCTTCAGCGGTGAGCTCTCTTTGAAATTCTTTTCTTTTATTAAATTTTGCTATTTTTAAAGCTGAAGAATTCAGGGGCAATGAAGTATTGCTAGGAACAACAGATTTTAGAACTAATCCATTTTGGTAAGCTTTCTTTAAATGTTCTAGGGAAAGTGTCGGATGTTTTTGGAATGAAAAAACAAATTCAGTGGAAAGAAGCAATCGATAGAAATCACTTAAAAGTTCTGCATTTTTTAGAGAATCAAAATCATTTGGGTAAAGGTTCTCACTTTCTTTTAGTAAAACAAAATTTTCGAGATGAGCATCTCCATAAATAATTCCAGAAATTTTTGGCGGATAAGGAAGAGTCGCGACGAGGGCCTGAAAGCCCAAAATATTTTCTCGAAGCTTTAAATGGTCCAATGTATTTTGTTGATGGGAACAACTTATGAACGTAGCAAATAATATTCCCAAGATTATAGTGAGTTTGTTTTTTTTTATGATTTTTTTCATACTCTTCGCTCATACTTTGCATTAACATTAAATAGACTAACTATTTAATTGTTTTTTATCTAGAGAAAAGGTGTCTAACTATGAGTAAACTTCACAATTATTTTTCTGATGATTCTGAGTATCTTTGGTTATTTAAAAATGCGATCGATTGGGATAAAATTATTCCCCTTTATTACCCGACTTTTCCCACGGAAGATGGCTTAAATTCTAAAGAAGAAGTGATTCAGTTTTTATCTGAGTTATTATCAAATACTGGGAGCTGGGCATGTCAAAAAATTCAACCACGAGCACAGGCTCTTGATTTAGCTGGAGCAGGAAGTGTTGTTGCCGGTAAAACAATACCAGGAAAAGAGCTAACAGAACTTTATGCAGAAGCAAAAGAATTAGAACTAATTGGGTTATTAATGCCAAGAGAGTTTGGTGGGTTACAAGTCCCGAGCCCTATGCAATTTGTCATCTTAGCTCAATTAGCACGAGCTTGTGTGGCTTCTTCTACTCAAATCGCATTTTTCTCTTCTATCGCTGAAATGGTTCATCGCTATTGTGATCATCAAACGGCACAAAGAATAGTCCCTCAAATTATGAAAATGGAATTATCAGGTTCCATGAATTTAACTGAACCTGGATGTGGCTCAGATCTAGGAATGATAAAAACCTCTGCGACTCCAACAGGTCATGGAGACTATTTATTAAATGGACAAAAAATCTTTATCACCAATGG
>JAKLJM010000248.1:4368-7174 GCA_023151145.1 Bacteriovoracaceae bacterium
GCAATTTGTTTTGGCCAGAATTAAAGGGGCTCCTGAAGGGTTAGAGGGGATTTCGATGTTTTTTGTTGAACAAAAAAATCCTAATTCTGAGGGCCTAAATTACACGGTGACGAAAAACGAAGAAAAAATGGGAATGCATGGATCTTTTACTTGTGTGATCACCTACGAAAATACCTTGGCCCACTTGATTGGAAAAGAAGGTGAGGGTTTTAAGTATATGTTGCACCTAATGAACGAAGCGCGTATCGCGGTTGGGATGCAAGGGCTTGGAGGAATTGAAAGTGCCCTCGATCATGCAGTCTCTTATGCTAAAGAGCGTGTACAGTTTGGTAAACCCATCGCAGAACTTCCTTTATTAAAACGTTATCTTTCAGATTATGAAACTGAACGAGATGCCATTCGTGCCTTGTTATTTGATACCATTTCTTACTATGATCAATTTCAGTTTTTAGACTTAAAAAAGAAAAAAACAAATGATTTAACAGCAGAAGAAGAAAAACAATTTAAATTTGTTTCTATGTGGACCAGAAAACGCACTCCATTGGTGAAGTATTATGCTTGTGAGAAATACACAGAGCTATCAACCAAAGCCATTCAAATCTTAGGTGGCTATGGATTTATGCAAGAGTATCCGTTAGAAAGAATACATCGAGATAGCTTTGGGCCGTTACTTTATGAAGGCACTAGTCAAATTCAAGCTCTTATGGCCTTAAAAGATTTAGTGAAACAAGCAGTAAAAGATCCGAGACGTTTTATGGCAAGTATCTTTACTAAACACGCGGGCCTAGGGCTCATTGCCGGTAAATCATCTTCTCAAGTTGAATTCCAAAAAGTGCAATATCGATTTAAAAAGAAAATGGTAAAGCTTATCATTATTACCTTAAAACCAGAAGGAAGTCGTTTATTAAATCCTAAAGCATGGCAATCGGAAGAAAACATCAGTCAATTAATGATTCATGCAGAAACTCTTTGCCAAGCACTATGCTATACCGAGACACTTCGTGTGTTGGCCAAGCACGCAGACCTTGATTCAAACCGAGTTGATTTATTTAATCGTTACTCACTTTTAGTGCGTCCAAGACTTGAAGCTATTTATTCTGATTGGGAATTGAGATCATAAAAAAGGCTCCTTAAATGGAGCCTTTTTTATGTTAAGTAAACATAGACGTCTTCGCATTTTTTGATTTTAAATCCTGCTGAAAAATAGGGATCTCTTTCTATTAATCGCCGACAAATTTGACCTTTTACAATCAGTGTCTTTCCTGGATTTTCTTTGAAAAGATTGAGAATTTTTCTTATATGTTCATCCGAACCAAAGTCATAGATAAAATAAAAATCCCCGACGGGTAATTCCGATAAAAGACTAAGATCAGAAACTATCATTTCTTTATTTTTTAAATTGTAGTCTTGATAGATTCTCTTTGCTTCTTCGACTCTTTCTTTGACCAACTCTAATCCTAAAAAATGTGTTTCGGGATAAAAGTGATGGAGAAATAATCCCAATCTTCCATATCCGGCCCCAAGGTCAATGATGGTTTCATTTTTTCTAGGCTTAATATGATCAAAGACTTGGTACAAATCATGATATGTACTCTGTAAAATTTGAAAATCTAAACCAACCCAAGTCTGTGCTCCGTCGTGTAAAAGTGGGCCCCATTCATCAAAAAAGCTATCACTTTTTATTTGTAGGGCATGTGTACGGAGAGTCTCTTCTATTTTTTTAATTTTAAAACCTAAAACTAAGTCAAACTCAGAGGAGAATTTACGTTTTAGCAGATCGTGAGTTTGAGCTGTTTTGACTTCATTGAGAATGTGAAAAACACTCTGATAATTTTTTTCAGTGTTTTGTGGGAGAATTCGTTGTTCGATGCTGGGAGGAGAAAAATCCATCTCTCTCGTCCTTATTCTGGGCCGGCCAATTCCATGCCCGCATATTCTTAGTATAGCGAAGTTAAAATTAAAGGCAAAAAAAATCGTTTAATTGAGGATTTCTCATGATTGGAGTAGGTATTTCTTACAATGCCTTTCTTTTGAATGTTGCTTGATCTCGCGTGATTGAGCTTTTCCAATTCTTTTGGAATAATCCTCCCATGAAAAAATTATCGACAATACTTATTCTGTTTATCTTTTCCTATGCTCTTTTTGCGGCCCCTCATTACGAAAAATATCCTCGTACTGAAGCTGTTGAGTATCAGGAAGCAGTTCTAGATTTTTATTCAGTGAATGCTCCCTATGGAGAATTTTCAAACTTCGCCCTTTTTCCCATTGAAATAGATGGGGTGATCTGGGCTACTTCAGAACATTATTATCAAGCTCACAAATATGATGACCCTGCTTTAATTGAGTGGGTGAGAAGTGCGCCAACTCCTTTTGAAGCAGCTAAACGAGGTCGTGATAAAACAATTCCAAAAAGAGTCGATTGGGATGAGTTAAAAGATCATTTCATGACAGTGGCAGTAAGAGAAAAAATTCGCGCTTATCCTGAATTGGCCTTACTTTTAAAACTCACTGGGCATGCTCGTTTATTTGAGCACACCAAAAATGATTGCTACTGGGGAGATTGTGGTGATCGGACTGGAAAAAACAAATTAGGTCTTTTGTTAGAAGAAATTCGTACAGGTTTGTAGAAAAAGGCTTCCCTATTTTGAGAATAGGGAAGCTAGAAAATTTAGATTTCTTTGTACCAACAACTTGGTCTTAGGCCGATTTCATCGCCATTTCTTTTACTACAAACTCCAGCATGAGCGTCTGTTTGACTAACATCTTCAGTAGTCGAGCGATCACATAAACTTGCTTGGTAATAGGT
>JAKLJM010000249.1 GCA_023151145.1 Bacteriovoracaceae bacterium
GATAGCCACCGTAGCCATAACCTCGAATAATAATAAGTCCTTTATTCTTAAAATCTTCTGGGAACTTTAATTTTTCCACCGAATCAAAATGTGAAAAAACCGCCAAAGTAATTGGAGTGAGTTTTACCGTGCCGATATGTACATGTTCACGAAGGGCGGGAAGAACAACCCCGTTCCATACATGACCTTTTCCTTCAATAAGATTTTGCACCATACGATTTGGTGGAAACATTTGGATTTGAGTACGATGAAATCCTGCTTCTTTTGCCGCAGTTTTAAAAGCATCTACTAAGACACCACGATAGTCGTTTTGACCATGTTTTTCCATGTAATAAGGCATATCAACGCAGTTATAGATCAACTGAAATTCAGCGTGAGTGGTGATAAAGGATGTTAATAGGGCATGCAATAAAATAAGCATTTTTCATTTTAACGATCCTTAAATGTTATTCCAATTAAATAATATTTAAAGACGGCTTAATTTAAAAGGCAGCAACCCATGGAAAACCATAGTGCGCCGTGTGTTATTTTAGAAAATGTAAGAGAGTTTCCTCTTGCTGTGACATTGAGCAAACGACTAAGATCGTGTCTCAAATTACAGAAGGAAATGACCCCCATGGCGATGCACCCGACAAATGAAATGCCTCATGATTTATTGGCCGAAAAAGCCTTGATTGGATGTTTGATTATTGATGGAGAAGTCTTTGATCAAATTTCGAATTTAAAGATTAGAGCTGAGCATTTTTATGACCCAAGACACGCCATTATTTTTGATGTGGTTCAAGATCTTTTCATGGCCAATAAGCCTATCGATTACGTAACGGTTTCTTCTAAATTGCAGGAACGTGGAAAGTTAGAGGAAATTGGCGGACAAGCTTTTCTCTTATTGTTAGTGGAAGATCAAGCGACAGTTGCGAACTCTTACGAGTATGCCAAAATTGTAAAAGAAAAAGCATCGATGCGTGAGATTTTAAGAACGGCGCAAAGAGTACTGCAAAACGGAATGTCTTATTCTGGAAATACAGACGACTTTATTCAAGAAGTGGAAGCAAGTTTTTTTAAATTAACTAATGATGCAAAAACTGGTGGCATGGTTAAGTTGAACTCTTGCTTAAAACATAACTTAAAAGATTTAGAAGATACGAGCCGCGGTCGTGGAGAAATTTCTGGTCTACCTACGGGCTATAATAAATTAGATGAACTTCTACTTGGTATGCAAGCGGGACAATTGATTATTTTAGGTGCACGTCCTGCCATGGGAAAATCGGCCCTTGCTTTGAATGTGGCCATGAATGTGTGCGTGAACACAGGACTTCCAATTGCGATTTTTTCTCTCGAGATGTTGGCGAATGAATTATCGATGCGTCTTCTTTCTGGTAAAGCCAAAGTTGATTCAAAAAGAATTCGTAAAAAAGATTTTTTAGATACCGATCTTCGCAGTATCGCGAAGGCCGTTCAAGAGCTTTCAACTCTACCTATTTATATTAATGATTCTGGTGCTTGTACGATTTTAGATATTCAATCACAGTGCCGTAAAATTAAAGCTGATCAAGGGTTAGGCTTAATCGTGATCGACTACCTTCAGTTAATGCAGTCGACGAATAAAATGCTTTCTCGTGAACAACAAATTTCTGAAATCTCGCGAGGACTAAAAACACTAGCGAAAGAATTAGAATGTCCAATCATCGCACTCTCTCAGCTTAACCGTTCGGTAGAAACCAGAGTCGATAAGCGTCCCACCATGGCCGATATCCGTGAATCAGGAGCGATTGAGCAGGATGCGGATATTGTTATGTTTATTTATCGTGATGAGTACTACAACAAGGAGTCTACTAAAGAGCCTGGTGTTGCAGAAGTCATCGTCGGGAAAAACCGTGGTGGTGAAACAGGTACAGCAAAACTGGCTTTCGTTGGTGCCTACACGAGTTTTGAAAACCTGGCGTTCAGGGATTAAGCTAAACAAAATTCTTACATCGATTCAAAGTGCGTTATCTATTAGAATTTACTGATTTCTAATAAATTCTTACATCTGTTCTTACAACGCAACCTCAAGTTGACATTAATAATTGGGTAAAGATACGATTTTTTTGCGTCAATAATTTTGACTTTGGCCAGGAACAAGAGTCTTCAACATACTTCGATGGATCGAATGGTTTTAGACGAGGCCCACACGAGAGACAAGGGAGTGTTTATGAATGCTTTAGGGAATAGAAGCATCGATACGGAAGGGGCGAACTTAAGCGCAACGGACGTAAAAGTGAATGAGCTTGCAAACTTAGTTGGTTTTCCAGTTGAGTATTTAAAAGCAGAGTTACTCATTGAAGGCGAAGAATTATCGCTAGAGAACTTAAGAGAAAAAGTTCTAGCGTATTTAGATCGCTCTGTTTCGACAAATCAAGAATTTTAAACCTCTTGTCAGTAGGACTTTTGGTTTTCTTTAAAAAGCCCAGAAGCAATTCTTGGGCTTTTCTTTTTTAAGCTTGTCTTCAATCCCTACTCATTTTCGGTTACAATGTCTTTATGAAAGTTTCAGTATGTTCTCTAGAAAATAGCGGTAGTGTCGAGCAGTGGTTAAAACATTGGTTGAACTTATCTGGCCAAAAATTAAAAAAATATTGCAGTAAAAAATTTTTAGAGAAAGCGGTAGCAATTCAAGAAGTCATTGATTTAGAGCTAAATCTAGTAAATCTAGGTGAAATCTTTCCAGTTTATACGGGAAAATATTTGCCAGAGATTATTTCGGAGGATGAATTATTTTTAGTCTTAAACAAGCCCATTCAATGCCACAACCATCCCTTGAGTTACGAAGAGGGCGATAATTTATTATCTTTTTTAAGAGAAAAAAATTATCACCGAGCTTTGTGGATTAATCGCGAAAATTACGATCGCAGTTTATTATATCGTCTGGATTTTGAAACATCTGGACTCATGATTGTGGCCAAAGATTCTGTTGTTTATTTTGATCTTCGAAAAAATTTTAAAACATTAATGAAGAAAAAAATTTATCACTGCGAAGTGAGTGGAGATTT
This sequence comes from Bacteriovoracaceae bacterium, assembly GCA_023151145.1. Lineage (GTDB taxonomy): Bacteria > Bdellovibrionota > Bacteriovoracia > Bacteriovoracales > Bacteriovoracaceae > Bacteriovorax. The sequence goes on from JAKLJM010000249.1 coordinate 3,030, forward strand.
TCTTTTTTCCGGATCATTGAATAACTATATGGAAGCTTTTGGCCCCGAAGCTAAAAAAATGCGTGTAGTGGAAGAAGATAAGGGCGGGAGTGCAGAATTGGCTGAACTAGAAGTTCAAAAGCTTAAGTTTAATAGTGAGACTAACCGTTCTCTTTTAGAGATAAATCTTAAAACAGGTCTTCGCCATCAAATCCGCGTTCAGCTAGCTCACTTAGGTTTCCCTTTAATTGGTGATGAACTTTATGGGGGTAAGACCTCAACAAGGCTTCATTTACATGCCTATCAATACCAGTTTCATTATGCTGGAAAAGACTATCAATTTCAAACGAATGCCCCTATCTTTCCAGTAACTTAAGTCGAATACCTGACAAAAATACTAAATAAATTTAAGACCTAGCTTAAGATAGCCGACAAGAAGCGTAGGATATTTATGAAGTTTCGATTTTGGTTACTAACTAGGAAGATGAGATGTCAGAAGAAAAAAAAGGGCCAGTTCATTACCAAAGTAAGCTTGCCTGGAAAGAAGAATGGTGGAAATTTTTAGTAGCAGTAGAAGAGTTAAAAGAGCCTAGAGATTTAGAGCTTTTTTTAGATGCTCAACAATTAACGATGGAAGACGCTCATCAGTTTAATCAAGCGGTGAAAAGTTTTGGTTTAGAAATCAAAATGGCGGAAGGAAAGATTTATCCTTTAGAAAAAAGCTGGAAGCTTTCATTAGAATTCAGTTTTTCAGAATGGATGGCTTTTCAAGAATACTGGGCGAAGTACTTTAAACATTCCACGGAAACTTTTTCCGAGCGTATTGTTGAACAGAAATTAAATTCGATAAGTCTGGTGCATGAAAAATATTTAATCTTTAAAAAAGAAGCAGCTCATGTTCCAGAAGAAAAGAAATTAAAGAAGATGGAGCTGTGGACGAAGAAGTTAGATCGAACGATTGTAGCGAGAAAACTAGTCGATCTTATTTTTTATAATCATAAAAAAGTTTCCTTTTACCCTCATCGTTTAGTTTATCTCGACGGCGTTTTATGCGTTGTCGGAGAAGAGAAATATGATCGTTCGTTGGCCTTTTTTGGGTTAGAAGATATCGCCAATATCGAAGATTTGGATTTTGAAATTTTTGATCCGCGTTTTACTCCGATTGAGATCAATGAATTTATTCATTCATGTCGCGTGATAAATGGACGTGAGGAAAGAGTGGTTTTAAAAGTTTACTCTCAAGGTAACGTAGATCTACTTCCTCGGTTTCATCATTTAGGAAACCCTTTTGTGACCAGTAATG
>JAKLJM010000250.1 GCA_023151145.1 Bacteriovoracaceae bacterium
TGCTTGAGCCTTTTTACGATTCTTACAAAGCTGCCATTGAATTGGCCGGCGGAGTAATTGTTCCGGTGACATTAAAAGCTCCTAGTTTTAAGTTTGATGTTGAAGAACTAAAAAGTGCTATAGGCCCAAAAACTAAAATGTTATTTTTAAATAATCCTCATAATCCCTCTGGGAAAATGTATGATTATGAGGAATTAATGATTCTTGCTGATCTAGCGAATACTCATGACTTTTACGTGGTCAGTGATGAAGTCTATGAACATTTAATTTATACCAAACAGCATATCCCCTTTGCGACTTTGCCGGAGATGAAAGAGCGCACGATTACGATTTCGTCCACAGGTAAAACGTTTGGTTTTACTGGCTGGAAAATTGGTTGGGCGGCGGCTTCTGAGACTTTGATAAAAGCCATTCATAATGTTCATCAATTTAATGTTTTTTGTGTTCATCATCCCACTCAGGTGGCGATGAGTAATGCCTTAAAACGTTTGGGAACTTATCGCCAAGAACTTCAAAGTGTTTACGGTGAAAAACGAGAGATTCTTTTAACTGGTCTACGTCAACGTGGGTTTAAGGTTATTGAACCAGACGGAGCTTATTTTATTTTGGCACAACTAGATGAAGAAGATAACGATGTTGAAACTTGTAAAATTTTAATTGTTGATCAAAAAGTTGCAACGATTCCAGTTTCTGCCTTTTATTTAAAGTCTGATGAAGGAAAAAAACTCATTCGTTTTTGTTTTGCCAAGAAAAATGAAACTCTACTTCATGCCTTAAATAATTTGGAAGCATAAGATATGTTGTCACGTAATGATTTTGAGCTTTCTGATGGAAAGTGGATTGATTTAAAAGAACCAACCAGAGATGATTTTCGAAAGCTTGCGACGGAATTAAAAATTCCTAAAAGAGTACTTGATAACAGTTTAGCTCCCGAACATTTGCCAACTTTTGAAATCGATAATGATGATTTGACGATATTTTTGCGAGTCATTGATCCCACTAAAAAAGTAAGTGGAGTTTCTGTTCAAGATTTAACGACAAAGATTGCTTTTTTTATTCATCAAAATCGTTTAATCACTATTCATCGTATGGATCCTGTCTTTTTAGAAGAAGCTCGTCAGAAAACTAAAAATGGAGAGCTAAAAACAGTCTTAGAAGTTGTAAAGTTTTTGGTGATTAAATCTCTAGATACTTTTTCCACTGCCTTAGACGAGTTAGAAGTAAAAACAGAGGACTTTGAAGAGAAAATTTTCTCTAGTAAAAAATACCGAACATTAATTCGTGAGGGATATTTCCTCAAAAGAAAAGCTACCGCATATCGAAAAGTTTTGAAGTTTTCACAAGACATTTTACGTGGAGTTCTTAGTCGTTATCCTGAGATGGAACATGACTTACTTGGTAGTAAGGAAATTCTAGATCGTAATCTTTTTTATACTGATGAACTTCTCGAAAATATTTCCGGTCTTTTAAATTTACATATTTCTCTTTCTTCACAAAAAACCAATGAAGCCAGCTTTAAAACCAATGAAGTCATGCGCGTGCTGACTGTTTTTTCTTTGTTTTTCCTCCCTTTAAATTTTATCGTTGGTTTATATGGGATGAATTTTACCAATATGCCAGAACTTAATTGGGACTATGGTTACCCTGTGATTGTCGGTTTCATGATTGTTATGTCATCTGGTATTTATTTATGGGTTCATAAAAAAGGCTGGTTGAAAAGTCCGGATGAGGTTACTGAAAAACTTCCCAATTAAGAAGTTATTGGCAGTTGTCTTTTTAACAGTACAGGAAGGGCATTTTCGGGCTCTAGTGGCCAATGATGTCTAGGATATTCGCGATTCAACTCTTTATACATTTCGCGATAAGCACTACGCCAAAAGCTTTTTAAATCCTTGGTTACTTGTAAGGCCCTTTTATGTGGACCTAATAATTTAAAGGAAAGTTCTAGTTTTCCTTTTGCTATACTTGGTGTTTCTTTTATTCCATAAAAATCTTGAATGTAGCTTTCGACATAAACGATGTATTGATCGCCGTGTATTTCATAATGGACCGGAGTTTTTCTTCGATCAGAAAAACTTAAAAAATCAGGGAAATATTGAGTAAAGAAAGCGCCATCATCGGGAGATAAAAAGTTTAAGATTTCTTTGGTTAATTCGTCAAAGAAGTAGTCTTTATGACTTTGCTCCATGGTTGGAAGCTCCATAAATTCTAAAACAAAAATTTCTAAAAATGTCGCCCACTCAAAATCTTCAAGGTGATGGTTCTTTGCAAAAAAATGATTAAAAAATTTCAATCGTTGATACGTCGGACTGTGTTTAAATTTATCAATTTCTTCGTCTAGCATTTTTCGAGTGACGATTTCTTTATCGTTAGTATTTATTTCTACGTATTCTATTTTTTCTTGAATGCATATAAGTCCGTATTTCAGTAACGTTTTAAGTTTTTTCTTGTTGCTAATGATTTCCTCTGTCTTTTCGCTGGTGAGTAGATGAGGGAAATTGTGTAATTCATTTTTATCAATAGTATAAAATTCAGTTACAAAATTTTGTGGAGATATGTCGAGAACTATAAGTGGCTGATCTGAACTTAAATGCTGAAGGTTCGCTTTTATATCAGAATGAACTTGAAAGGTTTCTCCGTTATGGAGAGTAATTCGTTGATTTTTATGAAATCCAACCAAATCAATATAACCAGTTAAAAGAGTTTGGTCTATATTAATAGATTTTGCATTTTCTAAAAATTTTCGTTTGAGTGCTAATTGAAAATCTCTTCGATAGAGCATTGGAAGATGGTTTTGAAGAATTTGTTGAACTAGTTTTAAGTCATGTTCGTTTACAGATGTTAGAGAATTTAAAATAAGATTTATCCTTAAAGGAAAGATACCGGTGGTTTTTTTCCTAAGTCTGTGAGAAACAAATCTTGATTGATTAAACCTAAAGTTAACAATTTTTTAAAAGTAGTTTTTTCTTGAAAATCTTTTGGCGCATCTAAAAAGTATTCACGCTCTATTTTGTTTTGAGTTTGTAAGATACTAAGAAATAATTCCTCCAGAGGAGAGCGAAAAATTTCTGCAATTTTGTGAGCAGGTCTAGAGTCAAAATCAAGTTGTGAATACAGCCTAAAAACATATCCTTTCATCACACGATTGCTTCGTCCTGCTCGTTGTTCGGCGGAAGCTCGATCGATTTTTTTAGTGACTAATTCCCCAAAACCCGTGACTGGATTGGCCATTAAAATTCGTTCTAATCCAGAATCAATAACGACATTAATAAACGGGATAGTGATTGAGGATTCGGCGATATTTGTAGCTAAAACAATTTTCTTTTTAGGTTTTTCGCTAGGAGATAGGGCATAAAGTTGTTCGGCCTTAGATAATTCACCATGTAAAATCGCGATATCAAAATAACGCTGAAGTGTAGGATCGTCGTTTAGGGTTAGTAAGCACTCATCAATTTCTTTTTTACCAGGAAGAAACACTAAGACTCCCATCATTTCTTCTGTTCGAAACTGTAGGCATTGCTCTGTGATGACGTCTTTAATTTTTAATGCTAAGTCACGATTTAGAACACTCGGAGTATTGGGCAAATGATGAGTTTGTCTTTCAAAGGGCGCAAGATGCACAACGAACTCTGCCAACTGTGGGAGTTTGGATTTTAGGAGATCCATGTCTAAGGTGGCCGACATGATGATAAGTTTTAATTCAGGTCTTTCCTTAGAGGTTTTATTTAAGCAATAAAAGGCAGCATCAGTTTCTAAGTGTCTTTCATGAAACTCATCTAAAATGATTAAATCAAATTCACTTAAGAGAGGATCGTTTTCATATAAGCGCAAAAAAGTCCCTTCAGTCACAAAAAGGATTTGCGTTTTTAAAGAGACGGCTTTTTCGCCTTTAAAGATAAAGCCCACTTCTTCACCAAGTTCAACGCCTAATTCTTCGGCAATCCTCATCGCTTGCATCTTTGCTGCCAGGCGTCTCGGTTCTAAGACAAGAACTTTTCCCTTAACCTGTTTTTTTAAATAAGCAGGAACTCTGGTGGTCTTACCTGCACCGGGACTCGCTTTAATTAAGGTCCATTGGTGCGCACTTACAAGCCAAGCGATCTCTGGTAAATGAGAATCAATAGGTAATGTAATGAGTTTAGGTTCAGGAGCTTGCTTCATCACCAAATCTTAACATTTCCCTGATGGAAATTGACAGGATTTTTCTAGTTCTATGACTAGACAAATTGACGTGAAATTGATTGTATCAAGCTACAAAAACTTGGGGGAACTTATGAAAAAGATTGCAGCGAATCGCCT
>JAKLJM010000251.1 GCA_023151145.1 Bacteriovoracaceae bacterium
CAATACGATTTTCGTCATCGGCCGGATGGACTTTATTCCATAAGGGTTTTGGAATAATGCCAAACATCGCTCCACCATCGAGTTTAAAGGTTTGAGGTTCGAGTATTGCGTATGAAGTCATTATTAGCTCCTGCTGAAATGTTTATGCCCAACTAAGTTCTCAAGCTCGATGAAAAAGATCAAGAGTGATTATAATGTTCGAGATTCAATCCCTAATTAATCATCGCATATTCCTTGCCGTGAAAAAAAATGAGGTTATAGGTAAAAAATATCAATTATTTTGGGCGACGCTCCTTTAAGCTTTTCCCCTAGAGTCTTAAGATGTCAGCAATTATTAAAGATCGACACAACTAAGTTCAGGCAATCATTTAGGAGACACTATGAACGTCCATGAATATCAGGCGAAAGAATTAATGCGTAAATTTGGCATTAAAGTTTTAAACGGCGCAGTTGCAAAAACTGTAGATGAAGCAGTAAAAGGCGCAGAAAAATTAGGTGGAAAGGTTTGGGTTGTTAAAGCTCAAATTCACGCTGGTGGTAGAGGAAAAGCTGGTGGAGTAAAGTTAGCTAAGTCATTAGACGAAGTAAAAACTTATGCTTCTCAAATCCTTCACTCAACACTTGTTACTCACCAAACTGGTCCAGAAGGAAAAAAAGTAAACACTCTTCTAATTGAAGAAGGTTGTAATATCGCAAAAGAATTTTACTTAGGGATCGTTCTTGATCGCAATACTTCTAAAGTTACTTTCATGGCATCACGTGAAGGTGGAGTAGAGATTGAAGAAGTCGCACACAAAAATCCAGATGCTATTGTAAAAGTAGCCGTTGAACCAGGTGCTGGATACCAACCTTATATTGGAAGAATTTTATCTAATGCCCTAGGCTTAGATGCTGCTCAATCAAAAGAAGCAGATGCTTTCTATAAAGGTTTATACAAACTTTATGTTGAATCTGATTGTTCAATCGCAGAAATCAATCCACTAGTTTTAACTGGTGACAATCAAATGATTGCTCTAGATGCAAAATTAAACTTTGATGAAAACGCACTTTTCAGACATCCTGATATTGCGGCTTACAGAGACTTAACTGAAGAATCAGCAAAAGAAGTTGAAGCTTCAAAATATGGTCTTTCTTATATTGAGCTTGATGGAAACATCGGCTGTCTTGTTAACGGTGCTGGATTAGCAATGTCTACATTAGACATTATTAAGCTTCACGGCGGAAACGCTGCGAACTTCCTTGATGTAGGCGGTGGTGCGACGAAAGAAGCTGTTGAACAAGCATTTAGAATTATTCTTTCTGATCCAAACGTAAAAGCTATCTTAGTAAATATCTTCGGTGGAATCATGAAATGTGACATCATTGCAGAAGGTGTTATTGCAGCAGCAAAAGCAGTTTCTTTAAAAGTTCCATTAGTTGTTCGTCTTGAAGGAACAAACGTAGAACTAGGTAAAAAAATCTTAAGTGAATCAGGACTTGCGATTACAGCAGCGAATGATTTAGGTGATGCAGCCGTTAAGGTTGTAGCAGCGGCAAAAGGAGCTTAATCATGGCAATTTTAATTGATAAAAATACACGTTTAATCACTATTGGTATCACTGGTAAACAAGGAACGTTCCATACAAAAGGAAGCGAAGCCTACGGAACAAAAGTCGTTGGTGGAGTAACTCCAGGAAAAGGTGGAACAGTTCATGAAGGATGGCCGGTTTTTAACACTGTTAAAGAAGCAGTGAAAACAACTGAAGCAAACGCCGCTATGGTTTTTGTTCCGCCTCCATTTGCAGCAGATGCAATCTTAGAATGTATTGAAGCAAAACTTCCCATCATTATCTGTATTACGGAAGGTATTCCAATATTAGATATGGTTAAAGTAAAAGATGCACTTTCGAGAAATCCAGAAGTGCGTTTAATTGGACCTAACTGCCCAGGGGTTATCACTCCAGGACAATGTAAAATTGGAATTATGCCAGGGCATATTCACCTTCCAGGACGCGTAGGAATTATTTCTCGTTCAGGAACGCTAACTTACGAAGCAGTTGGACAGTTAACAGCTCGTGGAATCGGTCAATCAACTTGTGTTGGTATTGGTGGAGATCCTGTAAATGGAACAAACTTTATTGACGTATTAGATATGTTCAATCGTGATCCAGACACTGACGCCGTTATCATGATCGGTGAGATCGGTGGATCTGCTGAAACTGATGCAGCACGCTGGATTAAAAAGAACATGAAAAAGCCAGTTGTCGGATTTATCGCGGGAGCAGCTGCTCCAAAAGGTAAGAGAATGGGGCATGCTGGTGCGTTAATCTCTGGAGAAGACGATACAGCTGCAGCAAAGTTCAAAGTTCTAGAAGAGTGTGGCATTGCAGTAGCAAAATCACCTGCGGATCTAGGCAAAACATTAGAGTCTGTGCTAAAGAAATAAAAAAGAAGGTTCCTGGAACCTAATAAATTGAGGAGATATCAAGATGGAAAGAACATTTTCAATCATTAAGCCAAACGCTGTAGCTGATAGCAATATCGGAAACATCATTGCTCGTTTCGAAAAAGAAGGCTTAAAAATAGCTGCTTTAAAATTAACAAAACTTTCAAAAGAAAAAGCTGAAGGTTTCTATATTGAGCACAAAGAAAGACCGTTCTTTGGTTCACTTGTTGGTTTCATGACTGAAGGTCCAGTGGTTCTTATGGTTCTTGAAGGCGAAAACGCTGTAGAGAAAAACAGAAAAATCATGGGAGCAACTAATCCAGCTAACGCAGAAGAAGGAACTCTAAGAAAGCTTTACGCTAAATCAATCGAAGCGAACGCTGTTCACGGATCTGATTCATTAGCAGCAGCTGATAGAGAAATTAACTATTTCTTCGACAAAAATGAAGTAGTAGCTAGATTCTAATTTGAATTGAACATTCATTTAAATAAGAGGGCCAAGACTTAGTCTTGGCTTTTTTTTTAGGTTCCTGGAACCTAAAAAAAGGGGAGAGCATATCTCTCCCCCGAAATTTTAGAGATAATTCTTTAATGAATTTAAAATTGTTGTTAGCAATTTTAAAATCAGAATTATGAGCTCTAATAATTTTAGAACCTTGAGCATCCTTGACTCCAGAAAAAAGACCTTCATTGGTCTCGGAGCTCATGGCTTGAAACAATTTTTCGTTGTGCTATACTTCGTTAAACCCCGAAATCCGGTTTGTTAGGCCGATTGGGATTTTAGAACCTTGAGAACCCCTCTTACACGAGGGGTTTTTCTTTTTAAATCAATTAGTATTTTAAGCTACGAGTTTTTTCTCAAGTGAAATTTATTTTTGAATTAGGTTCCTGGAACCTATTTAGAAACTACTTTTTTTTGCCATAAATAAATTTGGAAAAATGAAATGAATAATCCCGTTAAAAAAATGAGTGCAAATAAATAGTTTTTTTGAATAAGAAAAAATCCAAAAATTAGCGAAAAAAGAAAATTTGAAATTAGATAAAGCGAGAAAAGAACAAAGTGGTTTTTTTGTAAAGCTTTAAGCCAAGGCGAAGACAGGTTTAAAATTCCAAAGAAAAGAGTAGCCGCTAAGAAGTAATCAAACATTTTAGGATTTTGTAATACTTCTTTTGATAGAAAAAAACTAAGTAGAATTCCTAGCATTAAAAGACCTAAATATTTAAATAGATTATTCAATCAATTTTCTCTTTATAAGTTTAAATAAATAGTAATATCAAAAAAAGGTTCCTGGAACCTTTTTAAATCCTTAATAATTATTCGTTTTATTTAATTTGACCTTACCATGATGGGAAGGTTTATAGTATGTTTAAACAGAACCTACTAAAAGGACTTCACCATGGATCAAGATATAACGAAAACCCCTTCAAATACCCTAGATTTAGGCATTACAGGAATGACCTGTGCGACCTGCTCAAATCGTATTGAAAAAGCTTTGGGCAAAAAGAATGGAATTATAAATGGGTCCGTTAATTTGGCAACAGAAGAAGCTAAAGTTGAATTTGATCCGACTAAAATCACTACAGCTGAAATTGTTCAAACGATAAAGAATACCGGCTTTGATGTTGTTACTTCAAATATAGAATTAAGTATTACGGGAATGACTTGTGCGACTTGTGTGGGAAGAATTGAGAAAAGTTTGAGTAAGCTTGATGGAGTTGTCAGTGCTCAGGTGAACTTGGCCACTGAAGTGGCTAAAGTTGAGTACTATCCAACCATTTTATCAAGCACAGATATTATTAATAAAATTCTTAAAACAGGTTTCGGTGCAACTCTTGTTCAAGACAAAAAATCAAACCAAGATCAGTATT
>JAKLJM010000252.1 GCA_023151145.1 Bacteriovoracaceae bacterium
AATATCAGTTAAACGAATACCGAATTTTTCGTTAACTACAACTACCTCACCTTTTGCAACAAGCTTGCCATTTACTAAGATCTCAAGTGGCTCTCCGGCTAATTTATCTAGCTCTAAAACCGATCCTTGTCCTAGTTGTAACAAGTCTTTAATAATGATTTGTGTTCTACCTAGTTCCACCGTTACTTTGAGTGGAATATCTAAGATAAAATCTAAGTTTTGAACTTTCAGCTTATTGAGGGAATCATCCCCTGCCTTTACTTCATCCGCTAAACGGTCAATCGACATCTTGCTCATACTTACCTCTATTCCTCTTCCGCCTCTTGATAGACTGGTTCTTTATTTATACTTGTAATTTGAACTGCTCTGTTACCCTTGTATGTTCCAATCAGACACTTCATCTTTTCAATGCCCTCTACTGCAATTGAAACTTCTCCTGAGGCATCTTGATTCAGAGGGATAATATCCCCTGGTTCAAGAGTTAGAATATCTCCAACTGTCATTTCTGCTTCACCTAGTTTTACCACTAAGGTCGACATTGCATTTTTGATATGTTCGTTCATGGCCTGAGTCCAAATAGAATCTGCCATTTCGTTGTCTGTTTGAAAGCTTGATGAAAGTTTTTGTTTAATCGGTTCGATTGTTGAGTAAGGCACAACAATCATAATTGTTCCTGAAGCTGATTCAAATTCAACTTCAAGAGTTGTCGCGATAATTACGTCTGAAGGAGGAACAACTCCGACGAACTGAGGGTTAATTTCAGTTCTTAAGTATTGAGCATCAATACGGTGAACTGGTGCCCAAGCTTCTTCAAGATCGTTGATGGCCATATCCATGATCTTCTTCATGAATGATAACTCAATCATGGTGAATTCTTTCCCTTCAATTTTTGTAAAAGGTCTATCTGTTCCACCAAAATATGAATCGATAAAAGCGTAAGCTAACTTAGATTCGAAAACCAAAAGTGCAGGACCTCTTAGTTCATTAAATCGCATGATACACATACACGATGGAATCGGCAGTGTGTTTACGAATTCACCGAACTTTAATAAGTCTGTAGAGATGATTGATATAGTTGAAATTTTTCGAAGACTGTTTGATAAAGAAACTCGAAAACTTCTGATGAATCTTTCATAAATAATTTCAAGGATGGGCATTCTTCCGCGGATAACGCGGTCTTGGTTAGTGAGGTCATAGGGTTGAATATTTTCATCTTCATCAGATGAATCACCACCAGAGTCTCCACCACCAGAGAAACCGTCAACACTGCCTTCATTTACAGCGTTTAACAATGCATCTACTTCATCTTGACTTAGTACTTGTGCCATACTTCTCCCCTCCTGGGATAAATATTGCTAATTCCGAGAGCTTCATGCTCAACGTGATCAGAAATTTAATTAATCTGAAATGCCACGTAAAATATATCTATTACTTGTCCATCAACCATAAATGTATTGATAGAATTTTTAATTTCTTCTTTTAAAAATGCTTTTCCTTCTGACTTCAAGAGGTCTTCAGGTTTTTTAGAGTTCAGCATGCTAATAATTGCATCACTAATTTGAGGCTTCTTAGCATCCACTTCTTCTTTCTTTGCATCTTTATTAAATTTTAAAACCACTGTTAAACGAATAAAACGACTTGGTCCTTCGCCCCTTGCTAAGTTAGCAGTGAAAGGATCAAGTTGATATAAGATACCTTCTTCTTCGGCTGGCGCCGCGTGTTCGCCACCAGCAGCACCAGCAGGTGCATGTCCACCAGCTTCATTGGCCATTTGTTGGTTAAGAACATCTACCACAGTAGGAAGTGCATTTAATTTTTTGTGATTTTGGAATTGAAAAAAACCAATTGCTCCAACAGCAATAGTGTTTACTAAAACTAAAATTACTAATAGAGGATTTTTACCTGAACTGGCTTTGCCTTCGCCTGAATCATCCGCTTTCTTTTCATCTGCCATAAAAAAAACCATCCTGGTTTATTTAGAGTACCTGTCAAAAATTATACACAGACCGGCAATTTGGTTCAAGGGGGTAAAGTTGATTTTGGAAAAGAATGCCGTTTTTTATGCAAAATCTTTCAAACTATGGAATTTTTACAGTTCAAAAGGTGCCAATTTACTGACAGCGGAAAAAATTGCCCCATCAGAACAAAAAAAGAGGAGCAAAATGCTCCCCTTTTTTATTACATCATATCTTTCCACGGCTTGCCGGGCTTAAATTTTGGTGTGATTTTCGCCCTGATCCTTATACGTTCACCAGTATTGGGATTTACTCCCATACGTGCAGTTTTTTTTGTCTTAGTAAAAGTTCCAAATCCTACCAAGGTAACATCTTCACCTTTCTTTACTGTTTTTTTAATCGTATCAGTTAAAACAGAAATAAGATGATCTACTTGCTTTGCAGTTAACTTAGAAATCTCTTTATCTTTCAATAAAGATTCTACTAATTCTTTTTTATTCATTGCAGATTTCCTATAAGAATTTATTAATGAATTTCTTTAGTGAGAAATGAATCGAATTCGTCTTCGATAGAAATTCTAATCGTCTCTAGTAAGTGCTGTTCTATTTTTTTGGTTTCTTCTTGAGTGAATTCTTTTTTTAGATCACTTAGAGCTTTTAAAATGACTGGTGAAATATTTTTATAAAAATCGTCGAAACGAATATCCTTAGTCTCAAAACCAACTCTTGTTTCGGCTAGATGGTGATGTGACTCTAATTCAAAAAAAGCATCAATCAGATCAGCAAGGGTGCCTTTAGAAAGAACTAGTTTTAATTCATTTTTAAAAGCATTTAAATAGTCTTCTTTATTTAATAAATTGAATCGGTGATCAAGAAAATCAGAAAGTAAAAAATCCACGCCTCCTTTTTGAGGAATGATTTTGTTAACTTTATTTCCTAGGTTTGAATACAAATTCTTATCCATAAATAAAAAAGGGAAGGCAATATGCCTTCCCCTTCATTATAAAGATAAAAAAAGAAATTACAATTGAACTTTACCGCGCTTTTTTAATTCTTCAATTAATTGATTAAAATGCTCGATTGGGTAAGCGCCTCTTACAGGAACACCATTCACTAAGAAACCAGGAGTACCTTGCATTCCAAATTCAGCAGCTTCCTTCATGTCTTCTTCAATTCTTGCTTTAACAGCATCAGAATCAACATCTTTTTTAAGTCTTGCCATATCAGCACCTACTTGCTTCGCAGTTGCTTCTAAAAATGCTTTTCCGTTCTTAAGTTTTCTTTGGTTTTTGAAAACTTCATCGTGGAATGCAAATGCTTTCTTCGCGTCTTGTAAGCGAATAGCTTCGTAGTACTGAGCAGCTGGCATCGCTTGTTCATGGAAGCTTAATGGAAGATGTTTTAAAACAAATTGAATTTTACCATCATATTGTTTTAATAATTGATTAACTGTTTCAAAACCACGTGAACAGAATGGGCATTCAAAGTCTGTATATTCTACAACTGTAATTGGAGCGCCTTTCGTTCCCCTGATTGATTCATCAGCTCTAATTTTAGCCACTAATGGCTTATCGAATGATTCTTCTAATTTTTTCTTCTCTTCATCTTCTCTTTTCTTAGCTAGATCTTCTTGTGCTGCACGTGCAGCTTTTTGAAGTGCATCGATAATTTCCGCAGGATTTTTCTCAATTGCTTCAGCTAAAATTTTTGGATCTTCTTTAAGAGCTTTTGCAACTTGCTCTTTAATTTTTTGATCAGATGTACAGCCCACTAGAGCTAGACCTAATCCTAACACTAATACCTTCTTCAATACGTTCATTTCCATTCCTTTGGTTAATAGCAATTAAAACTATTTCTGGTCTATTTTCGCAGAAAAATCGTTTTTTACAATGATCTTTTTAAGAAATTATTCTGGTAATTTACTCAAGAGGTCGAGGTACTTATTTATCTTTCGGCAATCCTCTCTTAAATAGGAATAACCGATAAGATGTACTCGCGCAGACTTATTTCCTTTCAAAAAGGAACGCATCGTTGAAAAAATAGCAAAAGCCGGAGTCGAAACTTTAGAATAAAGATAAAAGCCGAAGCTAAAATGAATGGCCACATGAAACGAGATCAAGAGGTAGACAACTAAATCAAAAACGACAAATTGTTCACTCAAAAAATACTTTACTGAAGGCGTTGCCTTAAGAAAGTTGGTCGACAACTCAATAATCTGCTCTCTAATCCCCGTATCAATCGTGATAACACCAATGATACTTAGTACTGTTAAGGCCAATATGATCAGAAAGTAACTCATAAAAAATGACCAATCATAAACTGGTTT
>JAKLJM010000253.1 GCA_023151145.1 Bacteriovoracaceae bacterium
AACATGTAAGGGAATTCTTTTGGAAAATTTTGATTCTAAACTTACTTCACTGGGGAGAACTTCTGAGTAGCTAGGTTTAATTAAAACGTCATCGTATGTATAATGCATGACAAGGTTAGACCTTGTCTGACCGATGTTTTTTTTCATTTCTCACGTCCTTGGAGCAATGTTATTAGATTAAAAATGTCTTTATGAATAACTTATAATTTACCTAAATCTTCAATTAGTTTTTTGGTTTCATTATTATGTTCTTCGATCTTTTCAGTTTCTCCAGCTTTCACTGGGGCGTATTCCGGAGCTGAGAAAGAAGCGGGGCCACGAAGAGATCTCGACTCCACTGCGCTTGGAACAAATTCCTCACCAAAAGTCATCGTTCTTTCACCTTCTGAACCATAGACTTTTACTGAAGTTTTCTTTTCAATTTTTTTCATTTTTTTCTCAGAAGGAACTGAAGCAATTGATCGAGTTACTTTTTTATTTTTTACACTGTTATTTTTTTGAAATAATTGATCTCTATAACTTGAAAGAATATCATCGGCGTCTTTAAGTTCATCTCCTGCAGGTTTTTTTGCCACCATCTCAGAGTGAGCATTATGATCAGTATGACTTGAAGCTACTGCTCTTGAGGCTTCAGAGTGAAAAACTTTTTCCGTTCCCTTTTGCATCGGTAGAACGTTTGGAAAATGAGTAAGTAATTCTTTGTAAGTCGACTCTCCTACAGGTGTAGGATCTCTTGGAATTCCGTGATCATGAGTGTTATCGACGTAGGAAAAATTTCCTTCCCCTACAGTAATCGCCACTTCTGGAGTTCTAGCATTATTAACTTTCATCATTCCATTCATAACAAAGATTTGAGACTTAGCTTTTTCACCATCATAAACCAAAATACCTTCTCCTCCCGCATAGCTTACATCAGCATTGGCCGTAGAGATTTTGATGGTTTTTGATTTATCTGGTGCCTGAAACCAAACTTCGCCTTGTCTGAGCACCAATGCATCTTTATCGATTAACATCGAACTAGCTTTTCCCAGATGAATGGTTTGATCATTAAAAGCTTTAAAGGTAACAGTCCCCTCGTGTTCAATGACAATTTCAGCACCAGCTTGAATATTATCCCCTGCTTTTAAGGCAACGGTTTTTCCTTTGTGGGAGATAAATCCTTCACCTTTAACTTTCGTAATCTTGCCATAAAACTCAGACGCCTGAACGGCCGTCAGAGAAAACAGTGTCAACAATGTTAAAGTAGATGATAAATAAATCATTTTTTTCATATATTACTCGTTAGTTTTTTCTTCAATTTTTTCGTAGTAAGCACTTAAAATTTTCCACTCTGGAGAATTTCTATATTTTTTTCTAAATTCTTCTACTGTGGTAAAAAATTTCTTTTTATCACCCATTTTCAAGTGAGTTAATGATGACCAAAGTTTTGCACTACGGTAGTACTGTGAAGTTGGATACTCTGCCATTAGATATTCAAAATTGACTAAGGCCCATTCGTGATGTTCACCTGTTTCAAAGGCAGAGACGCCTGCTTTAAAATAAAAATCATCATTGAGTTTTTGATATTTGGGAAAATGCTGAAGGATGGAATAGTAAAATTGCGCCGCTTTTTCAAAGTTTTTATTTTTGAATTCATTCTCGGCAATCTTATGCATATCTTCTGCTTTCCACTTATAGATATCATATTCCACATAATCTTTTTTCATTGGCATCGCACCAACAGAAGCAATTTTTCTGCTTGGAGTTTCATTTTGAGATGTGGCATGATCTGTTGCGTGTGCATCCCCATGATTTGCATTGGCCACAGGTGCATGAGTGGCTTCACCCTTAACGCCTGATTGAGCCTTATAATAAATATTTTCTTGGCGCACTTTTTCCATTTCAAACTTCATGCGATTGACTTCTGCAATTAGTTCTCTATTTTCTTTCGCTAGAGCGATGGAAACTCTTTCAAAGTTATTAATTTGTTTTGATTTCGCTTCTAAAACTTTCCACTCCACTGTACATCCAGTCGATAATAAAGAGAGTGATAATAGCGCTAGTGGCAATCCCATCTTCGTTTTCATATAGCTCCTCAAATCAACCTACAAAATTTTTTGTAAGCATTATTCAAAGGAATTATCGGAATTTTTGGAAATTTATTAAGTGAATAAAGAGCTTGATATGACCGAGTTAATTGATCGGTTGCATTTTTTGGATAAGTTGAAAAATCAGTGGGATCCCGTCTTTTATGGCAGCGGGACCTGGTTGTAAAATAATATCCGAGGATATTTCATATACTTGATTCTCTCGTACGGCGTTTACTTGACTTAAATTGTCATTTGCTAAAAATTGTTGGCAATCACCTTTTTTCCCGCACCAAGAAAACAAAATGAGATCGGGATTTGCCGCTTTAAGTTCGTCATTACTAATTTGACGCCTTAAGGCCTTATGGCTTTCTAAACTTCTTTCCTTTAAAAGTGATCTTCCTCCACAAATTTCAATGATTTCATGGATCCACGGGCTTGCTAAGATACGAGGCTCATCCCATTCTTCAAAATAGACTAATGGTCTAAAGGTAAAAGAGCTAGCTTTCAGTTTGGTTTCACGAACTAAATTTTGCAAATTATTGACATAGAGCTGACCTTTTTCACGTTCACCAATGATAGAACTAAAGAGAATTAATGACTGGTAAATCTCACTCAACGTTCTTTGGTGAGTGATTAAGACATTAACACCTTGATCAACAAGATCATGGGCAATATTTTTTTGAACATCGGAGTAACCAATGACCAAATCAGGTTTCATTTGAACTATTTTATCAATATTTGCTTTTGTAAAAGCTGAAACTCGAGGTAATTCATGAGCTGGCTTAAGGTGTTTTGGACGAACAGCATAAACAGAGACGGCATGAACGACATCTTCGCGCTCAATGTCGTAAAAAAATTCTACGCTTTCTTCCGTTAGACAAATGATTTTCATGAAAACACCTTGTAAACTGTTTTACTGCTTACTTTTTTTTGTTAAAATCACATTACTATAAACTATACATATATATTTGGAATTTCTCGATGAAAAATCAGCTTCTCAAAATACTCGTTAGTTCCCTACTTCTTCTTACGGCCTTTTCTGCCACTGTTTTCGCAGAAGAAGATATTCCAAAAAATCTTATCAAAGTTCAACTTGATAGTTTCACAGAAAAAAATAAAACTCTTTTGGCCATCACCTTTAATAACCACGAAGGATGGCACACTTACTGGAAAAACCCAGGTGATGCGGGTCTTCCCTTAAAAGTTGAACTTCATGTTGATAAAAACAAATCTCCATTTCCTCTAAAAGATCTGGAGTGGCCAGTTCCTAAAAAATACCGCGAATCAGGTGATCAAATTGGATTTGGTTACAGTGGTTCATATACATTTTTTTATGAATTCTCCAAAACTGATTTATTAAAACTCGAAAAAAAATCCTTTGAACTAAAAGCTAGCTGGCTTATCTGTAAACATGTTTGTATCCCAGGGGAATTAACTATTCCTGGTGAAATTCAAAATGGACAATTTCTTTCGGCCTTATCAAGCGGCAATGGTCCACAGAACACTGATCTTTTAAAACTAAAACTTGAAGCTCTACCAAAAGTTGAACCTATTCCTAGTTATCTTACTTTAGAACTCATAAGAGGTAAGGAAGATAAATCCCTTGAACTTAGGGCCACCATTAATCAAAAAATTGATCAGCCAAAAGTTTTTGATAATAATCTCCTTCTCCCCTTTCCACTCTCTCCCTTTGATTTCCAGCACGAAGAATTTTTTCGCAATGACTATTCATTCATGGCACAAACCCCTATCGGCTGGGATGGTGAGTATTCAACTCCCGTGATTGACTTACCTCAAAACGGAGTGTTTAAAAAACCTTATACCATTCGTGCTCTGTTTTATGACCCGATTATAAAAAGAACATATATAATTGAGAAAACATTTAAATCATTCTCCAATCAATTCATTCCCGCACCAAGTAATTTACAAAAATGGGATTACGTAAAACCTGGAAAAATTCCCAACATAACTGATACCAAAAATTCTGTACTTGAAAAAAGAGAGGACTCCTCTCTTTTTTATTATGTAGTGCTAGGCTTTATTGGTGGCTTAATTTTAAACATCATGCCTTGTGTCCTTCCCGTTATCTCCATCAAACTTTTCGAACTTATAAAATATCGACAAGAATCGCGAAAATCACTCTTACGTCATAATCTTTTTTATACTCTCGGTATTTTAGTCACTTTTCTTGCCATGGCATTGAGTATC
>JAKLJM010000254.1 GCA_023151145.1 Bacteriovoracaceae bacterium
AGCCGTTATATTCTGGAGGATTATGTGATGCTGTCACCATGACGCCCGCTTGTGCTTTAAGTTCGCGCACGGCAAACGAGAGCATGGCCACTGGGTTTAGGCGTTGATAAATGTAGGCTTCGATTCCGTTGGCGGCAAAAACCCCTGCTGCTTCTTTGGCGAAGAAAAAGGAGTTATTTCTCGAATCATAAGAAAGACAAACTTTAGCTTTTTGACCAGTTGGTAAATGAGCTTTGATTTCGGTTGAAAGTGCCTGTGAGGCTTTTCTAATATTGTATTTGTTCATGCGGTTTAATCCCGCACCCATAATACTTCTAAGACCACCAGTTCCAAACTCTAGGTCGCGATAGAAACGTTCTTCGATTTCTTTTGTTTGATTTTGGTCTATTAATGCTTGAATTTCACGGCGTGAATCTTCGTCAAAATAAGGGTTTTTAGTCCAGGCAATTGCTTTTTCCATGGATGTCATAGGTATTTCCTTTTCCCGAATCCTCCAACATAAACTGGTCAGAGCAGGGCAAAATATGTCAATAAGCTTCATGATTTTAGTGAAATTCCCTAGGGCTGTCTAATAAAGGTTAAGTATTTTTTTACGGGAATCGGGGTAAAATAGGGGTTACGGACAGGTAAAATCTTGCTATAATCCCAGCATTGGAAATTAAACGAATTGGAGAATTATTATGCCTAACAAAAAAATGAAGCATAAACTGAATATCCCAGGAGCTTGGTACACTACAGATCCTGATGATGACAACGGGGAAGGTTGCATTGCATGTAATGTTTGCTATACAGGTGCGCCAGAATTTTTTAAAGAAGATGAAGATGGAAATGCTTATGTTTATAAGCAACCCACGACACCAGAAGAAGTAGAGTTGTGCCAAGAGCAACTTGATGCTTGTCCTGTGGCTTCTATTGGCAGTGACGGCTAATTTTTTTCGCCTATTTAAACTTAATGAAGCCTTCCTTTTGGAAGGCTTTTTTTATTCCTTCGTTTTAAAGACGGGATCGTTGGGAATGTCTGAGCTGTGGTCTGTTTCATCAATTTGATTAGTCACATCTTCCGGAGAGCTAGGTGAAGGGGATTCTGATTTTCCACATGAAATGAGCGTAAAGACTAATAAAATATTCCTTAGGTTTGCCTGAAATCATTGGGAGATTTCAACGATGAGGAATTGGTCAGTCGTTATTTTTAGTTTTTTGTTTTTTTTACAAAAAGAATTTCCTGCAAAAAACATTCGTGCCAAAATAGCACAGACTACTTTTGAAGTAAGTTCGCGCGATGAACGTTGGAAAATTTCTTATGATTTAATTGGATTTGGAAAAAATAATCAAATAATAAAACCAAGTTCACTTATTGCTTCAGCTAAAGGGCCAAATCTTTCCTTAAAAAATACGCAGCTTGAAATTTATTATCACAATTCTACTGCAGGCATTAGACAAGATTTTATCATTTACCAAAAACCAATCGACCAGGGGGATTTGCAGCTTTATTTAAATGTTGAAACGCCTTTTGATTTATATGTTTCAGATTCAAAAGTTGTTCATAGTGAAAAAAATAAAATAATGGCGAGCTATGAGAATTTAAATGTTTTTGATGCTCGAGGAATGAAGTTAGATGCCAAATTTGTTTTGGCCAATCATCAATTAAAAATTGAAGTTAAAGACCAATTCGCTCAGTATCCAATTCGCATCGACCCTTTAACAACCACTCCATCCTGGGTGGTTAAACAAAACCAAGCCAATGCTTCCTTTGGATATACTGTTTCATATGTTGGTGACGTGAACGGAGATGGTTTTGGTGACGTATTAATTGGAGCTCCTTATTTTGATAATGGTTTCACCGATGAAGGGCGAGTGTTTTTATACTATGGATCGGTAAACGGTTTACAATCAACGGCCGCTTGGAGTTATAGCTGTGGAAAAGTTGATTGTCAGTTAGGGTATAGTATAGATGGCGCTGGAAAAATTAATAATGATGTCTATGCTGATATTATTATCGGTGCCACTAATTACTCCAATGGACAAGTGGAAGAAGGGGAAGCGTTTATTTTTTACGGAGCAAGCTCAGGACCTCAATCTCCACTAGTGGCCGTTGGTGGTCAAGCTAGTGCCAATTTAGGAAAAAAAGTGACCAGCGCAGGCGATGTAGACGGTGACGGTTTTGACGATATCGCGATTGCTGCTCCGATGTATGACAACGGACAAACCAACGAAGGAAGAGTTTATATTTATCTTGGGTCATCTGTCGGAATATCGATCACCTCATCTTGGCAAGCCGAAGGAAATTTAGCATCCGGTCAGTTTGGTCAAGGTTTAGCTGGGGATTTTGATATGAATGGGGATGGATTTGATGATTTAGTCATCGGTGCACCTGTCTATAAAATTACGTCAAATGGTGACGGCGCAGTCTTTAGTTTTTATGGAAGTGCGAACTAAAAAAAAGAATCGTTAATTCCAAAGTTGTTCGATTTTTCTGCCAAAATTCATTTTTCCTTTTATACTTAAAACTGATTTGTTTTTTACATTGAGGTTTTAATGAATCCATCCCATTTGCAAATTTTTGCCACCATTGTTTTTGTCCTCGCTATCATCCATACGTTTTTAGTGAAGATATTTGAAGAGAAAGCCCATCACTATGAACCTGGAAGTATTGGGTACAATGTCTATCATTTTTTAGCTGAAGTAGAAGTTGTCTTTGGCTTGTGGAGTGCGGTCTTCTTTATTGGATATTGTTTTTTTGAATCATTTAAAACATACGATACTGATGGAAAACTTGTTTCCGGTGCCGTTCATTATATTCAAAATTTAAATTTTACTGAGCCTATTTTTGTGGCTGTCGTCATGGCCATGGCCGGAACAAGACCAGTTATTTTATTTGCCAGAAAAATCGTTTTTGATATCGCGAATATTTTACCCTTCCAAGATAAAATGAGTTTTTTTCTAACGGCACTCGTTTTTGGTCCATTATTAGGTTCATTTATTACAGAGCCCGCCGCCATGACTTTAACGGCATTAGTTTTGGCCGATGTTTTATATCGTGGTGGAATGAGCGAAAAATTTAAATACGCAACCATTGGGTTATTATTTGTAAATATTTCAATCGGCGGAACGCTTACGCATTTTGCAGCTCCTCCTGTGGTTATGGTGGCATCAAAATGGAATTGGGACATGGCCTATATGTTTACCCATTTTGGATTTAAAAGTATCTTGAGCATTTTAATTTCAACTTCAATCATTGCTTTTATCTTTAAAAAAGAATTACAAGGAAGCTTAGATCGCTTGGAAGAAAAGACCGATGATCTCTTAACTCCGCAGTGGTGGAAAGTTTGGGTGCATCTTGGATTTTTAGCACTCACTGTTTATGTGTCTCATTATCAATATATGGTTTTAGGTCTCTTTGTTTTCTTTATTGGATTTACAAAAATTACTGAACGTTACCAAACACCAGTGAAAATTCGTGAGTCATTATTAGTAGGATTCTTCTTATCTGGCCTAATTGTATTAGGAACTTTACAAGACTGGTGGTTAAGACCTTTATTAGCTCAACTAAATGACATTCAGCTTTATTTTGGAGCGACTTTTCTAACGGCCATTACAGATAATGCAGCTCTTACTTATTTGGGTTCTTTAGTTGATCTCTCTGATTCGGCCAAATATTCGCTAGTGGCTGGAGCTGTAACAGGGGGAGGATTAACGGTTATCGCGAACGCTCCTAACCCAATTGGTTACGGCATATTAAAAGAATATTTTAATAACGGAATTAGTCCATGGAATCTTTTTAAATGGGCGATGTTTCCGACAGTGGTTACGATTATTTGTTTTGAACTAATTGGTAATCTTTAATAACTGCCCCACTTGAGTGGGGCTCAATTTTTGACTCTTGATATGTAATTTTTGATTTTAAACTATTTTTAATTAAATCATATTAAGAGTTTATCTCTTATTTCTAATTTTAATCCTTGTAGCTTCACTCTTCATGAACCAAGGCTGCCCAAATCCCAAATGCAAAGTCCACCTCCAAGTTCTCTTTCAAAAGAAAGACGGTCACTATTTTCGTGAAGATGATGCCAAATACATTCAGCGTTTTAAGTGTAAGATTTGTGGTAAAAAATATTCCACCGCTACATTTAAGCTGGAATACAGGCAAAAAAAACGACGTTGGAATCAATTCATACGTCGCGACTACACTGCGGGAAAATCGATGAATCGCATGGTGATGCATTTGAAGCTTCACCCAAAAACGATTGAGAGGAAAATA
>JAKLJM010000255.1 GCA_023151145.1 Bacteriovoracaceae bacterium
ACTCTTGGTTTTTAAAAATGTTTTTAACAATTCTACGAAGTGAGCCGTCACCGTAATAAATAGGATAGATTTCTAAGAAATGATCAAGAATTAAAAGCATTCCACTCATATAGATGAGTTGTGATTTAATGAGGGGGTCTTGCTGATCTTTTGCGGCGATTCTTCCAGCTAAATCTAGTTTTTTGATTTCATGAACTTCGGCAAAAGTAAAAAGTTTTTTTGAAATAAAATAAAAAAGGCTGATGGTCTTTTTGATATAATATAAATCATCCCCAGTGAGTGCTTCTTCGTTTTTAATTTTTCGTTGAACAATTTCACCAACTTTAATACTCATGTTGATGTAGTCGTTATAAATTTTTAAAAGTTGTAAGTAGGCTTTTAAATTCTGATCCACATTAACTAAGGGAGCTTGAAGTTTCATATCGATCGATTGAAGTTGAATTTCTATATCAAAAATTTCTCGGACTAATAAAATAGGGTCTGTATCAGATTTTTCTACTAAAATAATTTCTTCGTCGTTTTCAATTTTCAAACGACGCTCTAGAAGCTTACCTAATTGATTAGCATCAACTTTTGACTCTTCGATAGTTTCTAGGATTTCAGTCTCCATCTGAACTTCACGCTCACTAGCATTAGTAGATGCCAATACTCCAAAGTTTTGAAAAGCTAGACAAAAAATGATGACAAGCGATTTCATAGAGACTCCTAAAGCACCAAAAGGTCATTTCAATTCATATCCTTTAAATGTTAGTGGTTTTTGGAAAAATAGGTGGAAAACCCGTATATTTTTTACTGTGTGTAAGTTTTTGACAGGGAAAGCATTCAGTTTTCAAATACTTAACGGGTCTTTTCTTGACAGGGACCAGGAGAATTAGGTAATACTGGCGAAAAATGACTTATTTAAGAAGCCCTGGGCTTCTTGGTTTTACTAGAGGCGAATACTAAAATGATCACTATTAAATCTCAGCGAGAAATTGAACTAATGAGAAAGACCTGTGCCTTAGCGGCTAAGACAATGGAGTATATTGCTCCCTTTGTTAAACCAGGTGTGAGCACTGAAGAGCTTAATCAACTTTGCCATGATTTCATTATCGCCAACAACGCTTATCCATCGCCTTTAAATTATCACGGCTTTCCAAAATCAATTTGTACTTCTTTAAACGAAGTTGTTTGCCATGGAATTCCGACAAAAGATCAAATTTTAAAAGATGGTGATATTTTAAATATTGATATCACGACTTATTTAGATGGATTTCATGGTGATACGAATAAAACGTTTCTCGTGGGTAAAGTGGCTCCTCATGTGGAGAAATTAGTAGACGTCACTTACCAGTGTATGATGGCCGGAATTGCTACGGTAAAACCAGGCGGTCATATTGGAGACATTGGAGCTGCCATTCAAGAAATCGCCCATGCTCATGGTTATAGTGTGGTGGAAGACTATTGTGGACATGGAATTGGAAGAGAGTTTCATGAAGCTCCTCAAGTCGTACATGTTGGGAAAAAAGGGACTGGCGCCATGATGAAGCCAGGAATGACTTTTACCATTGAACCAATGATTAACTTAGGTGTTAAAGAAACAAAACTTTTATCAGACGGATGGACGGTTTTAACTAAAGATCGAAAATGGTCTGCTCAATTTGAACACACTATTTTAGTGACTGAAACTGGTTTTGATATTCTGACTTTAAGAAACGAAGAAAAAACAAACTAATGCCAACAACATTAACAATTGAACATAATTCTAAGGGTGAAATTGATAAAATAACTATTCAACCTAGTGTGTCTCTGATTTCCTCAACTTTTAAGTCTGATGTTACAGAAATTGAAAAAGCCTTTACACAAAGTAATAAGAAGCTTTTAACAAATCGGCTGTACTCCAAAGCTATGCTCCAATTTTTTCAAGCGGAAGCTAGATACTTGGGAGAACCCAAGATTCAACTCGGAGAAGTCCTTTGTTACTGTACGGGATTAAGTCGTTCGCATTTTGTTAGACTCATTAATGATAATCCCAAAAAAAGCATTGAAGATTTACGGATAGAAACTAAAGCCACTTTAATGTGCCGTGGTTGTAAAAAAGATTTTCAACAAGTTTGGGATGATGTGCTTGCAAAAAATGGTGCGATCTCTAAATTATCTGAGAAAGTATCGAGAAAAAAAATCGACTCAGAATCTAGGCGAGTGACTTATAAGGGAAAATATCCTGCCGCTTGGATAAAAATACTTTTAGACCTACAAAATGAGTGGCAAGAACGAGAAGATTTTAACGAGAAATTTCAATTTGAAATTACCGATGCCCCTGTTCCTTTTGTAGATTTCAAACTAAAGGGCGATGTTGACCAGCAAAAAGTTAAAATCTATTTTGAGCATTTTTATCAATACGTTGAAGAAAAAACTTCGGCCAAATGGTATTTTGAATTGATTCAATAAGCTCTGATTATTCTTTTGTTTTCTTTTGTTCAGGTTTTTGACGACAGTTTCTTTTTATCTCTGCAAAATTTTTAAGTTTATTAAAGATCACCGTAATATCTTTTCTATGAGGTTTTAAGGTATCGAGGGCCAAGTCTTCTTCGAGATACTTAATTTTTTCGCTAATTTTTTTTATTTCAGGAATGTTTTTTTCTAAGCAATTCGCTGTAGCTAATTCTGATTGTAGATTGGCCAAGTGGCGCATTAAAACCTGAGGCAGTTGTCTTTGATATTCCGAAATGGTCGCTACTTTTAAATTTCGTTCATTTGAGCTACCGCCTAATTCAAATAATTCAAGCCCATGGACCAGATGAAATTCCAACAGTCTTTCGGCTGGATTCGCTTCATTTTTAGCGCAGATTTGATTGAGGTATTGTTCTTTGACCTGAAGTTCACTGGTTTGAGCGATTTCATTTAAGAGCTCAATATTTAATTTCGAGCGTGAGTTGTGAACTTTTATTTTATGATATTTCTCTTCTTCAAGTGCAAGACACTTTAAGAGGGGATTCACTTTAGTTTGGGCATAGCTAGCTGTTGTTAGGCCGTGAAGAAAGAGAATTATAAGAAAAAGAGGGCCAAAAAAGTACTTATTGCTCAATGTCATGTTCATTCTCTCCACCTAATCTATTTTCAAAGATTTAACTAAAGTATATAGTGAGTGCCTAGACTGTTCAAGTGAGGAAAATGTGAAAGAGATGAGCTTTTGGGAGCATATAGAAGAGCTGCGAAAAACGCTCATGCGTATAGCTCTAATTGTTTTGATCGCTTTTCTAATTACTGTCACTTTTGTCGACCAAATTACGGAATTTTTACTATTACCGTTAAGAGAAACTTTTCAGTTATCAGGTGCCCATGGTGAGATCGTTTTTCATTCGGTTTTTGAAAAAGCGATGGTGCAATTAGATGTCTCGATTTTTTGGGCCATCTTTTTTTCAGCGCCTTTATGGTTTTACCAAGTGTGGAAGTTTATATTGCCAGGGTTGTTTGAAAATGAAATACGTGCCATTCGGCCGTTCATGATTTTTGGGCTTTTTTTGTTCGCTGCCGGTGTTATTTGTGGCTATTTGGCCTTGCCTTACATTTTTAAATTTTTAATGAGCTTAGGAGTGCAAGGAGTTGTCGCCAATATTAACTTGCGCGAATACATCTCCACTGTAAGTAAGGTACTCTTGTTGTTGGGATTAATTTTTCAAGTTCCCAATATCATTTTAATTCTAGGGTTTATGGGAATTGTAACCAAACAATTTCTTCGTGCGATTAGAAGATATGTTTATGTGGGTCTCGCTGTTTTTGCCGCAATCTTTTCGCCACCAGATGTTTTTTCGATGACTGCAGTTTGGATTCCACTCTGTCTATTATATGAAATTGGTGTTCTTTTAGTGGCATGGGTTGTTCACCCATGGCTTTATAAACAACAAGGCATGAAAGGCGAAAAGTAATGAGCGATCAAATTACGGATAAATTAACCAAACGACTATTTGTTTATCTCGTACCAGTTGTTCTTGGTGCTTGGATTGTTTTAACGATCGCTGTAGACTTCATTGCCATTCCGACAGTGTTTCGTACCCTTAAAGATATTAATTTAGGGGGGAGTGTCGGGATTGAATTATTTCCCAAGGTAAACAAAGTAGAAATGATTTTGGCCATGATTTTATTAGTGGGAATTCTCTACAAACAAAAAGTGAAAGAGAAGATGTTTGACCGCTTAATATTATTACAAAGTTTTTTTCTTTTTTTCTTAACCCTTACTTATTCTTTTTTCTTATCGCCAGAGATTAA
>JAKLJM010000256.1 GCA_023151145.1 Bacteriovoracaceae bacterium
CCACTATTAAGGTAACAACCTGGATGAAATTTTAATGTGAAGTCGACAATATAATCACATGTAGCTTTCTGGGTTCCTTTTTCACAATTCTCATTTACTTCACATTCATTGGTTAGTCCTTTTTGCAAACAAACCATCACTGAATAGATCCACTCTTTTCCTTTTTCAGAAAATTTATTTTGATCAATGTTCTTTACGTACTGAGAGCAAGTGGGGTAGGCAAGTTCGGTAAAATAATTGACGCCCACATCACTACATTTATATTTTTCTTCCATGCAGTGGTAATAACCACAAACGGTATAGGGAAAACATAGATCTTTTTTAGGAAGTGATAAACGATAGTATTGATCTTCTTTTTTTAAACATGTTGATAGATCGTCATTGCATTTACCAAATTCATTTTCTAAAAAATTTAGGTAGCTAGTTTTTAATTCATTTTGTAATTTTTCAACGATAGGTTGTTCTGCTCTTAAATCTAAGCAGGCGATAAGGAAAAAAAAGAAGACACAAAAATTATTTTTCATTGTTTAAATGAAATTGAGTGTTTTCGATTTTGCCATCAAAAGAAATAGAAAGTTTTAAGATAAAGTTTTTTTCTTCTTTTAAATAACTAGCAGGACTGACCGAGTAGATATTATTTTCTAAGCTAAGTTTTAACGGGTATTCCTTACCTTTAACATGAGCAATAGCATTGATGGTGAGTTTTCTGTCCATGAGGTCTTTATGATCGACACCTCTTACGTAGATATTGGTCTTTTCTTTATTGTGCACAACTTCGAGCACACCTTTGGTGAGTTTTTTTACGATACCACCGTGGTTAGCTTTTAATTCTAATTCTTGATCTGTAGCAAAGATAGCTTGAGAGAGAATGAGGGCCATACTAAGAAATAGTGCTTTCATGAAATATCCTTCTTTCTTTGAGTGATGAAGATAGGATAATCGAAAGCATTGGAAAATGGGAAGTGATTTAAATCATTCTTTGCAGTAAAAATTGTTTTCGCTCTCGTGTACTGGTTGACAATAAGTAATCCATTGTCCGTCACTATAATGGGAACTTCCTAAAAACCAGGTAATAACGTCAGTATTAACCAACATGTATTGATCTGGCATGATTTCAGGGAACTGTCCGTTGACGCTATAACACCATCCGTAAGCAATAAAATTTTTTCCATCAATGATTTCAAGATTTTTATCTTCGGATAGTTCAAAGATACTTTTTATTCCACCGGCCATAGTTACGTGGGGGATTTTATGGGCCTTTAGTTGTTGAAGAGTTATGTTGAGGGCATTTTCACTTTCATTTAATAGAATTTCACTTTTAATTTGAATTTTTTTCTCGCAGGGATGAAAGAGTTTAAATTCCAATGCATTGGCGTAACTTGTGAAAAGTATAAAACAAAGGAAAATTTGGGTTAGTTTTTTCATGGACATAATATGCCATAAATTAAAAAAAACAGTGATGAATGAGTAATTATTATAATGAGCCGTCGGGAGTTAGACCATTTTTTTCGGAACTTGGTGTTCTTTCTTGGAATTTATCGTAATGAGTTCTGCCCCAAGTCTGAATGACTTTTCCAGTTTCTGAATTGATCAGTGCTTGAAAGGAGCGAGGACCAGATTTTGTTTTAAAAGTGACAATAACTTCTTCTAAAAACATGGCGTTGTTATTTTCAATAATTTTTACCACGGATTTTTCAGGATAAATATAAACTTCAGTCTCTTTTTCTTGAAATCGCAAAAGGTCACTGGCCAAAAGTTTCATCCATTCATTGTTGTATTTATTAATGAAATTTAATTCATTCAATTCTTTTTTTGAGTTGTTGTCTGAATTATTAATGTCCCAAAAATGAACTTGCTTTTTATTTTCAATGGAAGCGGGCATTCTTTCAGGTAAGTCTGGAGTCGTCGCTTTTGATGCTAATTCTTTTTTGTGCGGCATGAGTTTTAAGTCTTTTGCTTCGGCCAGGGTTGGAGATCTTGTGCTTAGATTACCTGTTGCATCTTTTTTAAATTGTCGCCATTCTGATTGTGGGGATGAAAATGAGAAATTCTCATTTTCCTGTTTTTTCCAAACAGTTACTGCTATTGCTAGCATCAGTGAAAATATAATGGCCTTTTTTCTATACAACGCTTTCTCCTAAAAAAAGCAGATACATTTCTAGTCGACTATTGGGAATTGAAAATGAAGAACTTGAAATGGTTTGTGTCCATTATAGTCTTTATCAAGATAGTCATAATTTTTTCTATCAGTGCTTTGATCATGAAAGCAATCATCGCAGTTTGAAAAGCGCACTCTAAAACGACAATCAAATATTGTTCCAGGAGGAATGTGCTTAGAGACTTCAAAAAAGAGTACGTTATTAAATTTAAAACTTGGAGTTGTTCCAGTTTGTGGATCTTTTAGAGTGGTGCTCCAGTTTTGTTTTGGATTGAGCTTCGAAAATGTTGCTTGCTCTGTTCCTTCAATGATTTTAAAAAAACAAGCTTTAGGATTTTCTGGATCAAGACAGAGTGTACTATCTAGAGCAATTTTTTGCATATATTCTTCTTGAGTAATCCATTGTGTGCTTGAGCTACCATTATATTGAACAAAACAAATCGGAGCGATGTCATCATTGTTCGTTTGTTTGGGGCTTACGGCCGTCGATTCACAAGTTGTCCCCACACCTGATCTTCCGCCTTCTGCAACGCTTGGCCAATTGTCACCATCGGAAAAGATACACGGATGAACTTTAGTTACTCCAGATGTTGTTACTTTTGTTACATGATCCCAATCGTTGGCAAGAATTTGAATTCCTCCCATCGTAACGTTTGAGTCATTATAAAGATTAGGTACTAGTCCGATAACTTCACCACGGCTGATTTTACCGTTACCATTGTTATAACCAAAATCAGATCCTATCTGATCAGAGATATCCATTGCTAATCCTCTAGAGCGCAGAGCTGCGATCGCCGAACTAATTTGTCCTTGATTGTCGATGACAAAAGCTTTTGGTTGACCATCAGTTGGATCAAATTTTATAAGATTTTTCTTTATCAAAGTAGTGTGTGATCTATTGGCCGGATTAACGGCATCACTTGCGGTTGCAGGAGTAATGGTGACAGCATCATTGCGATGATCATTGTAAGTTCTAAAAAGTAAGAGGCCATACTTATCAATTAGTAACTCCATTCGATCCTTTGCATAAGTAGTACCGTTACAAAGATTTATGCTTGAGTTACCAAAAGTATTTTTTAAATTTT
The DNA here is from genome assembly GCA_023151145.1 of Bacteriovoracaceae bacterium. GTDB lineage: Bacteria > Bdellovibrionota > Bacteriovoracia > Bacteriovoracales > Bacteriovoracaceae > Bacteriovorax. The sequence continues at coordinate 3,244 of JAKLJM010000256.1, forward strand.
TAGAAAAAGTTTGGATGAATGAGCGGTAATTAATTGGGTTTAAAATATTCAAATAGTCTAAGCTATACGAAAGCGATCCATTGATTCGTCCCATTGTACTATCGTTTCCTGAACTTGCGCTATCATATCCTTTTGATTGTGTATCACCAAGTTCACTTAATGTTTCAATCACCAGATTCATGATGGCATTGGCAGAGTTTTTTCTGGTTAATCCACACTGATTTTCTAGGTCCAAAGATTGGGCAACCAAATAATGGGAAAGAATCATTCCACCATAGTGAACGTCTTCATAAGGAACTTCTGGATAATTTGGATCATAAGTTAAATAGTCTGGATATGTTAATCGAGAACTCCCATCATCAGTACCTATTCCACCTGGATGAAGACCATCATCTTCACTTAAAGGACGCGATTGATTGAGAAACCTACCAAGGGCCCATTCTCCGACATGAGATCGACCATTTACATAGTAACTAAAAAAATCTGATAAACCTTCTCCTATAGCACCAGCTTCATCATAAGATAAAGTTCCAAGATAGGGAGCAGGAAGTATTGTGGAATTTGCGTTTCTTAAATTCATGGCAAGAGAAATAAAAAGGTGACCAGCTTCATGATAGATAATTGTTGGATCATGAGCAAATTTCACTTGAGCGTATTTTGAATCTTGACCAAAACATAACACCCATTTACTTGGATTGGGATCAAAGTAAGCGTTACCGGCCAATCCGCAGTCAGCATATACTGATAGGGAATTTTCCCAACGAAAATTGATATTTCCATTCCAATCGACTAAGTTACTTGGCACGCTTGTAGGATATTGATTTATTCCTAAATCCCAAGCTTGATTATATAAACCATATATAGTTTGATAAAATTGATCGATAATTTTATTGGTATGATAAAAAGTATTTACTTGGGTAAATTCTGTGTCTGTTACAGGATAGGCCCATTTTTTTGAACTCGATTGAAGCGCAGAAGTTGAAGTACTAT
>JAKLJM010000257.1 GCA_023151145.1 Bacteriovoracaceae bacterium
CTTCAAAGGCGCCCACATTTAATATGTATTCATTTTTTACTAACCCAAACTTCATTGCGGTTTTGGCTTGGATTTCTTCTTCAACATGGTGATAAAACGCAGGGTGACAGCTTTGGTAGTGGATGACAATTTTACTTTCCGGTACACCTAAAAACTCTATAATATCTCTCTTGGTTTGTTCACCAATTGCAATAACCACATCTGCAACTTTCACACTATGAGTAAATTTTTTTAGATAAACTTGTCTATCAAACCAAGGGAAGTATTCAGGATATCTTAAAAAAATTAAATCATGTATGGTTACAATTTTTTTTATTTTTAATTTCTCTATTCCGTGTGGAAGTTCATGACTTAAGCCATGGAATAGATCTAAATTTTCTTTTTCAATTACTCTGGTTAGAGCGAAACTTCGCCACAAAGGGTGAAAGGTTTTCCATATCTGCCCCATTGGCTTTATGGTTTTTAATGATTTTCCATTCGTCCATTTTTCAAGAATAGATTTTTTAATTTTTGGAGTAAAAAGTACGTAAGCATTTTCAGGATAAAACTCAATTAACTGATCCAAGATATTTCTAGAGTAATTTCCAAGACCCCGTTCGTTACAAAAAGCTCTTTTAGCATCAAATCCAATTCTCATGGAGATCAATCCTTCTTTAAAAACCAGGATTGAATTTTATACTAAAAATAACCTCTCCTGCTAGTTCAAAAGTCTGAGTTGGTACGGAATTTATGATGAACTTTGGTTTCAGCTGCATATTATTTGAAGTTTTGCTAAAAATGAGAGTCTTCCAATTTAACTGCGCTACACTCATCTCTAAACAAGTCCCACCACATTTTAATCCATTCAAATCTTTGTCGTAGGATAAAAGCAGGAAGCGACCTTTGTCATCAACAGGCAAATCAAAGGATTCTGCGTTATCAAGATAAATTTCAATTCTATTAAAAAACTTTAAGGTATCTCTTTTTGAAGGATCTTTAATATTTAAGATGATTTTATCTAACTTGATAAAGTCTAAGTACTTAGTCTCTGCATCTTTTAAAAGTGATAAATCGATCGTTTCACTATCTAACTCGATCTCTTTTCCTTCAGAACCAGAAAGTGTCAGGTTCGCAAAAAATCTAGCAAACCTTTTTAAGATTGGACCAAAAACAAATAGTTTTCCAATGCCTTTTCCAAACTCATCCACTTGTCCAGCTTCAATTTTAAAATGAAAATTCATTGGCTTATCATCAATGAGCTGATTAACAGTTTTTGTCTCTAAGGTAGGAGTCCATTCTTCATGCACGCAAGAACTAGCCATTAAAGAAATGGACAATATTAAGACTAGTGATAGTAGTGTTCTCAAAAGTTTCATGGCTCGGATTATAGCAAAAATTTAAACAAAAAAAATAAACGTGTAGGATTTACAACCTTTACCCAAGGGTGAACAAAAATTCATTATATTGGGGGCATGAAAAATATGTCTAAATCCCTATCACCGGTACTATTCCAAGTTATTTCGATGACTTGTGTAGCGATTTTAACGACATATTCAGCTTCCCTCTCAGCTAAAAATTATCTCACTCTCCCTCAAGGTCGCAGTACATTTGGTTATAAATATGTCGTCACAGACGATATTACCCACAAACTTGATCCGAATGGAAAAAAAGAGAGTTATTCGATTCGTGAAGACGTAAACTCAATTCAACTAGAACAAGTCGGTAATGTATTTAAAAGTTATTTTGAAATATTAAAATCCCTTTCTCCTGAAGCATATAACGCCTTTAGTTTTGGAGAATACAGTGTTGAAGCGAGTGGAAGTGTCAAAGCGCAAGGAATCGGAATGGGTCATGGCTTCACTCACCGCCTCACCGGATATTTCGCTCTCCCGTTATATAAAGCACAATCAACTGTAAATTTAAAACAAACAAAATTCTCTAATATTCAAGCCGTCAAAGATGCTCTTCAAGGAAGTACTCCAAATGGTACGACTGAGTCCTTCATGAAACAATTCACCGAACAACTTCCGGAAGCGAGTGGTGAAGTTTTACAATCTCTCGTAACCAATTATTATGGTTACAAACCAATTGGAAAGTGGAAAAAAGATTCTCCTGGTGATATGGAAGTTGGCTTCATATACAATTTGGCCAATGAATTTCACTACGGAACGGCCATGTCATTTGGAACGATTTTACCAACGGGTTCAGTTGATGATCCTGATAACCTACAAGATATTTCATCAGGTGATGGGCAAACAGACTTTTTTATAGAAAATCTCTCAGGTGTAACGCTGATAGAAGGAAGATTAGATTTTGATGTACGCACTCGCTACACTCATCAAGTTGCAAGTGAAAAGTACTTACGAATTCCTGAAAATGAAACCTTTCCTCTCTCTGCCAAAAAAGCCTATATTCAAGAAAAACTAGGTGATAAAATCGAAGCAGACCTCGTGCTTACTGCGACCTATTTCGATCATTTTAAAAATGACTTAAGTTTAATGTATACGAAAAAATTTAAAGATGAATACACTCTTGATAACTCTACTGCGAAATCTTACTTAGAGAAAAATACGGATTCCGACTCTTTATGGGTGAAAGCTGGTTTAAAATTTTCAACGATTGATTTATTTAAAGCAAATAAATTTTGGATCCCTCTTGATATTGGAACAAGTGTTCAAACTTTAATCTCAGGAAGAAACACTCCCGATTACACTCGTATCGATATCGATTTTCGTTTGTATTTCTAATTCTCTTCAATAAATCATCATACTAAATAGGAATAAAAAATTTTGCCATTTTCTTCACCTAAGATGCGAAAAGGATCGTCTTTTAAAAACAAGAAACCATCTAAATCACAATAATCAACTCCACCTGCAATATTTAAGGCAGAAGATATTCCTAGACTTGTTTCCACCATACATCCAAGCATAGTTTTAAGACCTAATAATTTTGCCTGTCGTAATTGCTTAACTGCTCGAAAATATCCACCTGCCTTCATGAGCTTTACATTTACGCCGTGAAATCGTTCCTTATAATACTCTGTAATTTCTTGTCCGGTCACAGATTCATCTGCAATTAACATTAATGGTGAAACCTTAAAAAGCTCCAACATCTCTTGGTGGTTTGAAGCATGTAAGGGTTGCTCAAGAAATTCAATTCTATCGTGAGGAATAGAGTTAATAAATTTTAAAACATCACTCGTTGAATGAAAGGCTTCATTAGCATCTACCCGAAGAGGTACAGATGTATTTTTTAAGACTTCGATTAATAGGTCTGTGGCGCCATCTTTACCTATTTTTACTTTTATGGTGGAAAATCTTTGCAGTTCGTATTCTTTAATAAACTGAGCAATTTTTCCAGGCTCCATGATGGGAATTGAAAATGAAGTTCTAACTGAAGTAACGGTATTGATTCCCAATAAACTTTGTACAGATTTACCAGAAATAGTGGCTAAATAGTGCAAAAATGCAGATTCAACTCCAAACTTAAAAGACTGAGGGTATTCTTTACTATCTAAGAAATAAATAAGTGCTTCAACTCCATTCAAATCCTGTGGAACTTCTGACTTAAACTCTTCAAATGCTTGTAAAATTTGTTCTCGACTTTCATCATAACGAACATTAAAAGCAATTTCACCTAAACCAGACATCTTTCCACTTTGAACTTCGATAATAAAATTTCTTTTCACTGACGATGTGTTTCGCGAAATACTCCAGTCAAATTTTAAAGGCAATTCTACTTCTTTCATTGTCCAATGCACGCCAAGACTCCTTAACCAAGTATTTTAGGCAACTTTTAGTTCTCATGACTAAAAACTATATTCAGTATAAAATACTTTTAATAAATAACACTAACTAAAGAACGAAGTATGTTAAAAAATTTACTTACAAATACAGATTTGCTCTTCAATATTGTTTATCTAATCGTTTTTCTTTTTTTCACCTATAAAATACTCAGCGCTACACTCCTCGCCTCTATCAAGAAAAAAATTGATCCTTTTGCTGATCAAAGAGATGAAAAAGATTTTGATCGAATGATTAAAAGAAAAATGGACCTATTGCGAGCGAATAACGGTATGTATGTACCCGAAGATCAACAGTTATCCCCGACTCAAACCTTGTTAAAAAAAGAGCAAAATAAAAATCAAAAAATGTTACAGACAAATATTCCAGTTCAATACAAAGCGCTTTACGATGATCTGAGCTGGGGAAGTGGAGATGAAATAAAAAAAATCATCAAACTTTTTCACCAAAGATGAAGTCCTCACTTTATTCTACGGCCGTGCATTATTTGATTATTACTTTGATGAAATTAGCGAACAAAAATATAGCCTAATTAAAAAAATCGCCTTAAGGCTTGAAGTTCCCATAGATTTATTCACCTATGCTTTTCAATATATGCTACTTACTGAAATAAATGCTAAAGAACGTTTTCAATCTCAACTTGTGCTAAATAGCTATGATTTAAATAAAAGACATCAACTTACCTCTTTGTTTTTTGCTCAACATGGTGAACAAATTGCCAAAAGTGTAAATGGTATTCAAGAATTAGTGAAACGACACTTTGTTGTCGCAGACTTTATTCGCCCCTGGCCAGAAATAACAAAAAACAGCTCTCTGACTGATGCACTGTCGGTATTAAGATCCCACCAGTCTTTTACATTAGAGGAAATAAAAAGAAACTATAAAAAAATTGCCATGGAAAAACATCCAGACAAGATTGCCTCTTTAAAATTGCCAAAAGAAATCGAACATAATGCTCTCAAACAATTTCAAACTATTCAAATTGCTTTTGAGATCATACATAAACAAAAAGGTTAACTATGTTTAAGCGAAATGAAAACTTAACGAAAAAAATCTATCGAGAATTGATTAAAACAATATCTGAAACTAATGGTATTAACATCAACGACACTTTAGAGCTCATGAATTACAGTTGGGAATTTAAAGAAGATGTTACGTTACAAAAAAGCTTAGTTGAATTTCGAAAATTATTAAATGCCTTTCATTCTAATGAAGTAGATATTACAAATCTTTTAAATCACCCTTTCTCAGATGCTTTTTTTATGTTCTTTAAAAATTTTCCTATCCCCTACCATGAAGAGCACATTCATTTAACCGGATCTCTTAGTGCTGAGTTTATTCATCAACGATTAATGCCGCTCTTAAATGGTAAAAATAGAGATATCTATTTAAAAAAGCTCATAGAAGTATATGGAGATCAAGCCAAAGATATCAAAACAGTCGAAGATGTTGATAACTTGATTCGTTTAAAAGAAGGTGAACAATTTAAAACATATTTACGCATTTTATATCTCGCCAAGATCGTACTTAATGATAAGCAAGCACATGAAGATGCCGCTTACCACATGGCGTGTACTCTCTATAAAAATTTTAACGTTGGAAAAATTCGACTCAAGTTTACATTGTCGCGCTCGACTGGTACAAGTGAAGAACAAATTCCTGGAACCGAAAACTTAAGCGAAGAAGATGTTGTTCTTGGGCTCTATAATGGCTATAAAAAATTTCAAAGTGAATTTCCCGGCTTTAAATTTATTCTTTCACCTAGCTTTAGAAAAGAATCTAGTTTTTTTGATCAAGAAAACTTTAACAATAAAAAAGATCATTTTGAAGATCAAGTGACAAAAATCATTGAGCTTCTCGAAAAATTTCCATTCTTAAGAGAGCATCTTTGCGAAATAGATACCGTAGGTGATGAAAAAGAACTTTATCGAAAAAAACACTTTCAAGAAATGAGATCCGGTCTTAGACGTTTGCAATTTTTAGGTTTTCAAATCAGAAGTCACCATGGAGAAACATGGAAAAATTTACGTCTTGGAATCCAAGCCGTCGATAATGCTCTAAATATTTGGCATATTGATACTTTGGAACATGGACTATCTCTAGGAATCAATCCTAATTATTATTATCACCGCATTTATCAAAGAGTGATGGAGAAAAATCAAAAAGGTGAACCTATTACCCTGAAAGATTTTGAGTATCCTGAATTGATAGATATGGAATGGCGAGAAGAGGATTTAAAAGAAAAAATTCTGAATGGGATAAAGTTAAATAAAGCGGAAGAAATTAAATTTTTAAAAACAAAGTTTCATAATGCCAGAGAAATTGAGCACTATCAGCATGACGTCCTAAACAGAATGATCAATAAAAAAGTCTCTTTAGTGGCGCTTCCCTCTTCCAATTTAAAATTAACGGGATGCTTTCCGGATTATAAAGATCATCCTTTTTCTTGGTGGGAGAAAAAAGGAGTTCAACTCGGTATTGGAACAGACAACTACATCACTCTTAACACAAATTTTATTCAAGAACTTTTAATACTTTTGTATTCCAACCCTTCAAGTTTAAAAATAACTAAACTATTAATGGTGGCAACAAAAGAAACTCGCCGTCCATATATGAGCAATCTTTTATGGCAAATGAGAAAAAGTGATTGTGACTAAGATTTAAAGTATGCAATAGTTTCTTTGGCAAGTAACTCTGGAGAGATATCAACCATACATTGTTGATATACATTTTGGGAGCACTTGCCACTTCCATCTTTTGAACACGGTCGACAGTTCATGGGAATTTCAATGGTTTTAAGATTGGGATGTGTGGTAAATCCAAAAGCCGTTGGCCCTTGTAATGAAAGACCATGAATTCCTGCTAAATCTGCTACATGAAGTAAACCTGTATCAT
>JAKLJM010000258.1 GCA_023151145.1 Bacteriovoracaceae bacterium
TTCTTTTGTCACAAATCTTGATACCTTTTCAGGAAATTCTGGTTCACCAGTTTTAAATGCCAGCACCAATATGGTTGAAGGAATTTTAGTTAAAGGTGAGGAAGATTTGGATTATGATGTTGAGCTTGGTTGTTATAAAAATCGTGTTTGCCAAGGCAGTGAGTGTCGTGGAGAGACGGTGGTGCGTACGACTGCGATTCCTTTATCAAAAATTCCACTTTTAAAGTAGGAAGTTTTCTCTTAGAATTCTTCTATGAGCTTATATTTTAAAACCCATATTTTGTATTGTCGTCGTCCTGAGCGTATACAACGTTTTTTAATCGAATTATTTGAAGCAGAACTTAAAGAACATGCTGATTTTTTCGAAATGCGACTTCTCAATCAACATTTTATTCTTAAAGAACTTCCAAACTCTTCGCTCAATGATGATTTTGTTGTTCAATTAAATCAAAGTTTTTGTTTAGGAACGACTGATCGCCAAGAATTAAATGATCTAGAAGAGCGATTTCAGTTTTTCCAATTTAAAGAAAATAGTCGCGCAGAATATGTTCGTCCAATAAAGACTTCTAAAGAAAAAATTCAAAGAATTCAAAACACCAATAGTGACGGAGTCCTTATTTTTGATGATGATGGACGATCGTGGACGTTGATGTATGATAAAACGGTACAGAACTCACTTGCACTTAATGATGATTTCAGTATGGATGGACTTGGTTTATGATTGTTTGTGACCAGAAATCAACACTGTATTCACTGGTCGCAAAAACCATTACTTCTGAAGTTATCGAAAAAAAGATTATCACCATTGATCCCATTAAAGGCATAATTGTCAGTGTTTATTCAGAGCAGTCACCAGAGTTTTCTCTAATCTATCAAGAAGCAAAAAAAGCTCGTGCTCTCGTCGAATATCCCGATCATATTTGGCTATTTGCCGCCTTTGGTGACGTGCATATTCATGCCAGAGAAGATGTCAGTGGTCTTCACCTTTATAAGGAAGATTTTCAAAGTGTGACCGACGCTTCTTATAATGGAGGATTATTATTTGCTTGCGATATGCCTAATAATCCGGTGGCCCCAATCGATGATGAAACATATTTAGCCAAATATCGTCTCTCTATGCGTGTCCCTTTTGCTCTTTTGCCTTATGCAGGAATTGGCCCTAAGACAAGTCCATTAAGTTTTTTGGTTCCCTATAAAGCTTATATGGGCCATTCAGTTGGAGATTTATTTTTTACTGATTCTCCCTCGCTTGATTTAGCATTGGAGCGCTATCGCCAACAATATGTAAGTTTTCACTGCGAAGATCCCGACATTTTAGAACGACATAAAAATGAATCTGACCATTTTGCTAGAAGGCCTATTCAGGCAGAGTTTGAAGCGACTAGATTTGCCCTTAAATTAATTGAAAAATATGAGTTAAAAGGCAAACTTTGTCATTATAGTTCAGGGGATGGGTTAGAGCTTATTGTTGAAGCAAAAAAACGTGGATTAGATGTGGAAACAGAAGTGACGCCACAGCATCTCTATTTTTCTGAAGAAGAAATTTTAGCTCTCGATGATAAAATGAGACAAACTCAGTTTCAAATGAATCCACCAATTAGAAATCGTTACAACCGCGAGCTCTTGCTTAAAGCTTTATCAGAAGGACATATTGATTATCTAGCAACTGATCATGCCCCTCATTCGCCAGCTGAAAAACTAAAAGGTATGTCTGGACTTACAGGATTAGATAGTTTTGGTGCATTTACTACTTGGTTGATGCTCACAAAAAATATTGATCCAAAAATAATTGCGAAGGTAGCCGCAGAAAATCCAGGAGAATTTTATAATAGATTTCATCGTGCTTGGTTAAAAGATAGTCCGTATCAAAAAGTGCAAGGACTAGGTTTGGGGAAAATCGAGAAAGGATATTCCGCCTCATTTACATTGCTAGACACCACTCAACCACAAAGCATAAGCAAAGAATTTTTAAAAACCAAAGCTTTGGATAATCCATTTTTATATCAGACATTTCCTGGTTCGGTGTTTCGGATTTATTTTAATGGACGTGAACTGTAAATTTAAGACTGTCTAACTTTTAGGAATGTAAGTCTTTGTAAGTTGTCGTTTGTTAATTCATACCCTTTAATTGACTAATAAGCTCAAATTAAGGAAGTCAATTTGAAAAATACATTTGCCATCATCGCTTTTTCGCTTGTTGGAATTTTATCGATGAGTTCATTAGAAGCTTTAGCTTTTAAAAATTCGAAGATTCCTGTAAGCCCAAAAGTTATCTATGGTAATGATGACCGCTCTGATTATTATCAAATAACTTCAGAAGCCTTAAAAGATTTAGCTCCTGCAACTTTGGCCATTGTTTATAACGAAAATATTTCAAAAATTAAAAGTGATGAATACATCATTAAAGCAAAGACTCTCAAAGAAAGTCATGACCTGTGTTCTGATGAAATCTACGCTGATCAAATGACGGCTTCAGATTGTACGGCCTTTTTAATTGCACCTGATATCGCCATCACTGCCGGTCATTGTATGAATACTGTGCAAGATTGTGCCAAGAAAAAATTTGTGCAAAATTATTTCTTATCATCTGCTGATTCAATGAAAAATGGCCATGTGGTTAACGAGATTGCCATCACTCAGTGTGTAGAAATCTTAGCGCGTGAGAAAAATCCTGGAACAGGAGTGGATTATGCAGTCGTAAGACTACAAAAAGTTCTTCCTGTTAAAAAATATTTTGAAATGAGAAAGACTGATACTATTGCTGATTTTTCTGAATTAACAGTGATTGGTTATCCTTCTGGTCTTCCTTTAAAGTACACACAGAAATCTCGTGTTCGTGCCAACGATAAAGAGCATTTCTTTCAAATGGACGCTGATACTTTTGGTGGAAACTCAGGCTCTCCGGTTATTAACGAAGACACTGGTTTAGTTGAAGGGATCCTTGTTCGCGGCGAAAGAGATTATGAATACGATGGTGTTCAAAAATGTTACCGCACTAAAAAATGTGCCATGGGTACTTGTCGCGGCGAAGACGTGGTTCGCGCAACATCTGTTCCTTTAGAAAATTTAGAAACGACTATTAAGACCCTAGGTCTTTCACACAACATAAGTACTCTACCAAGGACGGAATAAAAGAGCGATTTATCGCTCTTTGCCTCCAAGGACGGGGGCTTTTTTATCAATCACCAATCATTATCTTTTTTTAAACTCTTGCTCCTTAATCGGAGAGTGAATCACTTTTTGATTCTTAATCCCTGAAATAATATTTCTTGCACAAATTTCTGCCATCTTCGTTCTGGCCTCAATACTTGCAGAGCCAATATGAGGAAGCACATTAAAATTTGGAAGTTTTAATAAAGGATGATTTGGATCAAGAGGTTCAGGGGTTGTGACATCAGTTCCATAGGCGAATATGTCTTTGTTTAAAAGAGCTTCTAAAAGTGCATCTTGATCAACTAATTCGCCGCGACCGGTATTGATGACGATGGTGTGCTTAGAAAGTTTTTTTAAGCGCTCTTTATTTAACCAGTGCTTAGTTTCTTCATTTAAGGGAGCCGTCAGAATGAGAAAATCTAAGTTGGCCAAAAAATCTTCTTCGCTTTTAATAACTATTTCTAGTTTTGGATTCACCGAAGATAAAAGACTCTGATCTTTTTGATCATTTCTTTTTATCGTTGTGATTTTTCCATCGAAGCCAAATTTTAAAATTTCGGCCAACCTAATTCCAATACGGCCAAGACCAAAAATTCCAAAAGTTTTTCCAAATAAACTTGGGCCCAGATGTCCCATGGGTTCAAATCCTTTCCAGCGCCCAAGATATACGTCATGGCTTGCGCGATAAAGACTTCGAGAAGTCATAAGCAGCAAACCTAAGGTCAGTTCTGCAGTTGCTTCGGTTAAGACACCAGGGGTGTGTCCCACTAAGATATTTTTTGCTTTTAAGCTTTGTAGATCTAGGTTGTTCACGCCTACAGCAAAATTGCTCACTACTTTTAATTTGGGTGTATGTTTTAGGAACTCCTGGTCGATCTGGTCAGACAAGAGTGAAATGATGGCGTCAGTATTTGCCAACTCTTTTTTTAAATATGAATTATTGACAAGAGACAGACTTACATCAGAATTGAGGGTCAGAACTTCAAAACCTTCACTTTTTAATAGATTCTCTGCAATAGCTGGAATCTCTTTTGAAATCAGTACTTTGTGCATATATTCCTGGTCTTTA
>JAKLJM010000259.1 GCA_023151145.1 Bacteriovoracaceae bacterium
AGTGTCGACAGCGAACACAAATTTTCTAAAACTTTAAATACTGGGTTTATTCATGGCACATTGAAATTGGGCATTGATACAGATGGACCAACGGAAATTGGCGGTCTTATTCTTCATCCTGACTATCGCAAAAATGATAAAAAACTAGGAAAACAACTTTCTTTTGTACGTTTTCTTTACATGGGAATGCATCAAGATCAATTTAAGGAAATGATACACTCAGAACTTATGCCGCCTTTTGACCGTGATGGCCATGCACCCTTATGGGAAGCAGTAGGACGTCGTTTTTTGAATATGGAATATCATGATGCTGATATTTTATCGCGATCTAATAAAGAATTTATTTTGAACCTATTTCCTTCAGACAATATTTACATCACACTTCTTCCGATCGAAGCACGTAATGCTATTGGAAAAGTTGGAGAAGAAACATTACCAGTGAAACGTATGCTTGAAAGCATCGGTTTTAAGTACACTGGAGAAGTCGATCCATTTGATGGTGGCCCTCATTACCGAGCAAAATTAAAAGACTTAAAACCTGTAAAAGAAATGTTTGACGTAGAAGTAATGATTCGGTCATCGATCATTAAAAGTGACGTAACTAATTTATTAGTTGCGCTTCCTTCTGACGATCAATCTGTATTTAAAGCTGGATTTTTATCTGGAAACATTAATAGAGGTTCACGTCCAAGCTTCATCATTGATCCTGACACTGCAAAACTTTATAACTTAACTGAAGACTTTGTAACAAAAGCAACTTACTTATAAGAGGCATAAATGAAATTTCAATTGAAAGGAAATTTTTTTAACGGCGAATTCCACCAACCCGCAGTTACGGGACCACATGCTGTTGAAAACTTTATAAAAAGAAACTGTCCATCTGATCTCTCATTAAAACTTTGGGAATGTCCGGTAGAACTTCGCCACGTAGATAAAGTGATTGAATCTGCCAATGAAGCTTATCAAACCTGGAGAAAGGTTTCAGTCGAAGACAGAATTAAACTTTTAAAAAAATACCAAGAAGAAGTCAGTAAAAGAAAAGAAGAAATTGCATTGGCAATTGCTTGGGAAATGGGAAAACCTCTTTGGGAAGCACGAACTGAAGCAGCTTCTGTTGCCGCAAAGGTTACAGTAACAATCGAAGATTCTCTTCCACGTATTCACAATAAAACCATCAACAACATTATGCCAAAAACAGATGGACATATTTTCTATAAACCCATCGGCCCATGTTTGGTTATAGGTCCTTTTAATTTTCCTTGTCACTTGGCCAATGGACAAATCCTTTCTGCACTTATTGCTGGTAATACTGTTATTTTTAAACCGTCAGAAAAAACTTGTTACTCAGGTCAGCTAATGGCTGAATGCTTTCAAGCGGCTGGTTTTCCTGCTGGTGTCTTTAACCTCATTCAAGGAGATGGCGAAGTCGCTCGACGGCTGACAAAAGAAAAATCTATCAAAGGAATTTTCTTCACCGGCTCTAAAGAAGTTGGGAAAAAAATATTAGAAGTAACTCATAGTGATTTATCAAAACTAGTTGCTTTAGAGTTAGGTGGTAAAAACACGACCATTATTCATAAAGATACTAATCTTGATCTCGCTTACGCATTGCCATTCATAAAGATGTAAAAGATGAATTTATCGCTAAATTCCATGATCTTTCTAAAAAGCTCATCATTGATCACGCTGTAGAATATGCAAAAGAGCCTTTCATGGGCCCATTAGTTGATCAATCGGCCGTCGATGCCTATCTCCTTTTTATGGGAATGGCAAAACGTGAAGGTATCGATGAAGTTATGCGTGGAAAAGCTTTAGAGAAAGCGAAAAAAGGTCATTATGTTACGCCTTCAATTCACTATGCAGAAAAATGGAATAATGACAGCCTCTTTTTACAAAGTGAAATCTTTGGACCTAATGTCACTTTTGTTCCTTACCAAGAGATCGATGAAGCGATCAAAATTGCCAACAGTACCGAATATGGACTAGCCTCTGCTGTCTTTACTCGCGATAGAAATATCTTTCAAAAATGTGTGGAAGATATCGATTCAGGTTTAATTAATTATAACCGCTCAACGGTTGGAGCTTCGGCAAAATTACCATTTGGTGGTGTAAAGAATTCTGGAAACTATCATCCAGCTGCATTAACCACTATTGATGCCTGCGTATATCAAATGTCTTCTCTTGAAGTTTTAAATGATGAGGCTGAAGACTTAAAATCAATTCCAGGAATTGAATTTTAATATTGTTTTTTATTAATTAACACGCCATCAAGACCTGAGGTCGCTAAGTTTTGATTGGCGTGTTTAATTTGTTCAACTTCTACTTTAGCCGTTTGTTGATACAAATCCATAATCTCTTTCTTTTTCAAAACTTGTTGTGATCTCTTGAATCTTTCTTTCTCAATCAATATAAATGAAGACATATTTTCATCTTCGCGATGATCACTCTTTAATTCTTCAGCGCCTTGATTGTGATTATCCTCTTCCATTAACGCCGTTAAAGAGGCAGGCTCATTACCCTCATCAGCATCTGGATCAAATTTTGTATCAGTGTCAGCACTTAAAGATTTTTCTTCATCATTTTCAGCGTCAGGTCGTTTAAAGGGAAGAATTTTTGCATCATGAAGCACAGGAACTGCATCTTCTTGAAAATCACGCATGATATTTCTTTCTATTCTTTCATCAATTAAATCAGTGAGTGATAAAAACTTTCCACCATTATGCTTAGTCGTTATCTCCCCGATTTCTTCGGGGGTGATAATTCTTAGAATGTTCATCATCATAAACTTGGGTGCATTCATGAACTCTTTATCGGTCAAATTGAGACAAAGCTTGAGCAATATTGTCGGGCTAATGAGTTTTCAAATGGTTAGCAAATGTACTTGGAAAAATTTAAAATTTTTATGGACAAATCCCCGCTAAATCCTTATAAATCTATTCTAATCACAATTAAGATTGGGGAGTGGCGCAGTGGTAGCGCAGTAGACTGTTAATCTATTGGTCGTGGGTTCGAACCCCACCTCCCCAGCCATCTTAAATCATTCTCTTTCTTTTAGACCTCCCTCTATTTTTACGATATAACCCCAAAAAATATGAATACTTAATTTCAGGAATTTTATGATTTCATCAACAATATTTTCTTCTTCTTTCCACAAAAAATTACAAATCAATGTACAAAAATCTTATCGTGAATTCATCGATGATTTACGTGCTGATTTTGAGAATGGATTTAACACCGATACAGTGAGCCCTGAATTTCTTGAACAATTAGATGATATCATTCACGATGAAGCTCTTGATCACTACTCACCAACAAAGTTCTATTGGTTAAACTTAGTCGATAATCTTATCTATGTTATTCAAATGCATGAAGAACTTTTAAGCGCAGAAGATGCGACAGACGAAGAACTAGAAGAATTAGGCGAAACAGAGGATGAATTATTCAGCTTCTGGAATGAGTCTGATTTAGCTGAACAATTCATTAATCTAATGAAAGAAGATAAAGCCGTTCTCGAAGCTTCTGATCACCTGGTTCCGCTCTTAGAAAACCAAATCATTGCGTTCTACGTGCTCCATGTAAATAAATACCACCAGCAATTTGATGATGCTCTTGTTTATCAAATCGTTCCGGAAATAGGAGAAGGTGACTTAGGACTTTACCTAGGTGATCAGCATCTGTTTACGGAATTTAAACCAAAACCAGAAGGGCTTCCTGCTCTAGCGCTTACATCAGTAGATTTTGATGAAAACGAAATAAAAGTTGAATCTGGAAATAAAGATTTAAAATTAAAATTTGTCAAAACTAAACCTGCAATTAAAAAAGATGACTTAGAACTTTTTGTTTTACCTCAATGCCTTGAAGGTCAAAAAAACCACGATCAATTTGTTAAAAATATCAACAAAGCACTTGATCGTATCAAAAAATATGCACCACATCTTTTTACAACCTTTAAATCCTTTACACATACTATTGTTCCCGTGAACGAAGAAGGAATTGTCAGCTACTCTATGCAGTCACTTCCGGGCTATTCTTCTATTAACTTATTCAATAGAGACCAAATTGATTTAATGGATGATTTGCTCCATGAAAATGGACATCATTACTTAAATACGTATTTAAACTTTCAAGAATTAATCAATGAAGATGATGATAAGATTTACTACTCTCCATGGAGAAAAGCTCTTCGTCCCGTTCGCGGAATTTATCATGCGACTTTTACTTTCTACTGGGCCTTAGAGTTATTTGTAAATTTAAATAAATCAACATCTACAGAATTCACCAAAGAAGAAAAAATTAAAATTAAAACTCGTTTAGTTGAAGAATACTTAATGCTTGAATACTGCTCTCAAGATCTTAAGCATGCATTTAAAAACAAAAAAATAAATAAAGATGGTTGGAAACTTATTCAAGATGTTTACACCTTAATTAATTCTTATCAAAAACTAGCTGCTACCACATTGAATGAATTAAAGAGTCTAGATAAAGAAAAACATATTCACCTAACTGATTTAGCTAATCACTTGATGAATATGCGTGAAACTTATAACAATAAATAATTATTTTAAATGATTTAAACGAGACTGCATTTCATTGGCCGGCATCATGTCTCCTTGTTTAGAGGCGATAGCGATGCCAGCTTCATAGACCTTAATTGCTTCGACTTTTTTGCCTAAAGCTTCAAAACACTTACCTGCGATCAAATAACTGACAGATAGTTTTTCATCTTGAGCGAGTGCATGTTCTAAATGGCGAAGAGCTTTTTCAAAATGTCCTTCTTGAAAATAGACATCTCCTAATCCTTGATTCGCGACGGTGTCTTCAGGATCAATTTCTAAAACCTTTAAAAACATCCCTTCTCGTTTCTTAATTTCTTGTTTCTTTTTTTCAATTTCTTCGGCTTGAAGTTTTTTAAGTTTAGCTTCGTCGGCATTTTTTGCAAACGACTTAACTGTTGCTTTTGATTTTTCTTCTTCTGCTTTTTCGATTTGCCCTAACTTCATATAAAAGAGAGATTTATTAGTATGGGCCATAACTGAAGTCGGATCAACTTTTTCTAATTCATCAAAGGCTTGAATAGCATCTTCATAACGGGCCAAACGCCCCAATAGGGCACCATACATTTCAATTAACTCTGCATCTAGTGGATAGAGTAATGTTGCTTTTTTTAATAAATAAAGAGCATCTTCTTCATAGTGTTTTAAAAACAAATATTGATTTAAATCTTTTAATAATTCTAAATAATCACCATCAGTCGAGTTCTTTAAAAATGGCGCCAGCAAGACTTCCACTAAAACAATACTCCCATCTACTTCTATTTCTAGTTTTTTGCCATTTACTCGGAAATCTCTAAAAAGTGTTGCTTGAATATATTTTCCATCATTCCATTCAAAGGCATCTCCAAGCACTCCACCTTTTCTACCTGCAACTTGAAATGAACAATCTGCTTTATCTGTGAGCAATGAACTCTCTAGCTTTAAAACAACCGGATAATAAGCGGCACCACGATTATTTTCAATTTTTGCAATTGTCTCTTGTCCTAAAAAACACCCTTTTTTATACGAAACGGCATAATCATTTAGGATGGTATCATTTAAAATAACACCTAAATAATCCTCACTATTTTCTCTAGGAAAAAAAGACATTCTTCTGAATAACTCGAGTTCAGATAAAGAGATTTCTGATTGATAGGCACTCTCAGAAAAAATAGCATTTAATCCATAAAATTTTATTTTGGCGTCTTCTGGAGAATGGGGTTGCGAATTAAAATTCAAAAAATATT
>JAKLJM010000260.1 GCA_023151145.1 Bacteriovoracaceae bacterium
AGGCTTATAAAAGTCGGCTTGTTTACGATATTTTTTTCATCCGAGTTATTCGCGGAACAAATTCTTTATCGCCCAAAATCAATCGGACAAGATGCTCTTTTTCATCCCGTAAATTTTTATCTCAATACGTCTTTTGATGTTATTCAAAATCCTTATTATTTTACTCAAAAACGATTTTATCCTAATCACGATAGAGTCTTTAAGCGTATTTCAAATCCGGTAAAGGAAGTGGAGCGCTCGGGGGGATTTAGTAAACTATGGGAAGATGAATTTGTTGGTAAAAGAGCATTTCCTAATTACGCTATTCATTTACTTGGAGAGGGAAGTGATTATCGAAGATTAGCGGAATGGTTTGAAATAGAAGGGGCCAGTACTAATATGGCCTACACTTATGCTTTTGTTCTCTCTTACGCTGCTCAAATCGGTAACGAGGCATTAGAGAGTAGTAATACCCGTGACATTGGAGCCAATGACCATATTGCAGATTTGTTATTTTTTGACTGGGTCGGAAAGCTTGCGTTTATGAATGATAAATTTTCCTATTTTGTCCGAGATGAATTGCAATTAAAAACTTGGAGTTCACAACCCTTTATTGATCCCAGTGATCTGAGAGTTCATAATGCCGCTTTAAATTATATTGTTCGTCCAAGAGTTTTTGGAAGAGAAAGCTCGGTTCGTCCTTTTGTTTTAATGGGCATGCAAGTCTTAGCAGGGGCTTCTTTTAAGTTGCACGATGGAAGAGAACTCTCTGTTGCCCAAGGTATGGCGTACACTGATCCTATAAGACAAAAAGGAAAATATTCTACTGGTATTTTCTATGATGAAAATGGAGAGTTGCTCTCTTCACTTTTTATTAATAGCACTGAAGATATGCGTTTAAGACTCAATGTCTATCCAGGAGTTATTCATTTTAATCAATTTCCAAATACTAAAATTGGACTAGCTACTGGTTGGTATGATTCAAGTGATTGGATGTTGGGATTGATGGTTAATATGCCATTTGGTATCGGATTTAATGGAGCCCCTGCGTACTAATTAGGATGGCGTTTGTTCCAAACAAACAAGATTTTTTCGAAAAGTTTAGCGTCATCTAGAGGTTTAAAAAGATAGTTGTCAATTCCGGCTTCAAAAGCTTCGACAACGGTTTTAGATTCTTCATTTGTTGTTACAAGCAATATCGCCATATTTTCTAAAACTTTCGTTTTGCGTATCTTTTTCACTAATCGAGTTCCTAGACCATCCGGTAAGTGTAGATCTGTTATCAATAAGTCGATAATCTCATCATTTTCTAAGCATTGTTGAATCTTATCAGCAGCCCCTTTTAAACTATTAGCGATATGAATTTTGCCCTCAAATCCTCTTTTCATCAGTGTTTGCTCCATAAGGGAAGCATAAAAAGTGAGATCGTCTACAATCAAAACTTTTGCTTGTTTTAAATTTAGAGGTAGAGGTTGCAGCACCATATTTAGTCCTTGAAATTAAACCTGATTTCATTATCGCTTATTTTTCAATTTTGACTAAATAATTTTTTAATAGTTTAAGAAATTATTGCGGTTGTTTCCTGATTCATTTGCTCACTCATTGTCTGAATCTTTTGCTGATCTTTATGACCCCAATAGTGTTTTTTTATGATTCTAGCATTTGTAATTTCTAGACGATGAAAGATTTCAAGAAGGGCCGCTTCTAAATAGTCAGCACTCCATTTGTGGCCAGAAAGGATAATCAAAAAATGTTGGTGTCTATTGGTCGATAATAATAAAGTCATTTGTTCAACAATTGAGTTTATATGTCTTAGATTATCTCTACGCTCAAATAGAGAGAAAGGAGTAAGTGTTAAATAGTGTAAGGCCAAAGTGGATAGTTTTTCGTTATTAACTTCAAAATAGGCGTGATAAAGTCGAAGGCGTAGTGCATAGGCTAAGCCCATACTTGTTTCATCACCAAAGAATAAATACATATGATCATCATCTTGATCAACAAACGAGCGTCTTGGACCAAAGACTTCGGTGCGAGCAGAAGTGGCAACCGAATTTGCCCACAAGGCACCAGGTCCATTGCCGTGATTGTAAATTAGGGTGCTAAATGTCTTTTGATCCAAATCAAAAGTGTAGGGAGTATAGCTTCTTAAATCTTTAGCACCGACAACTATTTGTACTTTGTCACCAGGAATCCAAGTGACTTTTTTGGGCATTTTTATTTTTAAAAAGACAAATCTGTTTGCGATGACATGTTTTTCAATGATTTTAGATTTTCTGACAAGAATTTTAACTAAGAGTTGAGAGATCATTTTTTTTAACATATGTTTTTCCTTTTTCTTACCAGCTGTAAGAAATAGAGCTCGCAATTTCTCTTGGCGCACTCATTTGGTAATAAGTTCCATAGCTATTTGTGAAGCGATTGATTAGGTATTGATTATTGAAAATATTTTTTAAACTCAAATCTATTTCGAGATTTAAATTTACATAGCTTAGACCTAAGTCCGTGTAAAATTGTTCAGGAACTGTTTTTAGGTTTTCCGCATCAGCAAATGATTTTCCTAAATATCGAAATGTTGTTTTTAGAGTAAATTTTGATAAAAAAGTCCATCCATGATTGGCCATTAATGTCCATTGAGGGGCATTGGGAAACTCTTTTCCGGTGTAATTTTTATTGTTCTGAATAAAACTTAAAAATTTACTTTGAACAAAACCCATATTGAAAAGTGCTTTTTGATTATCAGAAAGTTGGTGCTGAACCTCAAGTTCTGTGCCAAAAAATTCTGATCGAGAAGCGTTGGTTACTTGTGTATCATAAGTATCACTAGATAGTGAGACTTGAACCTGTTGTTTTCTCCAGTTGGTATAAAAGAGGTTAGAATTAACATTGGTATTATTAAACTGCGCTTTATAACTCAATTCGTAATTATAAGTCGATTCTGGATTATAGTTTACCGCAGTGGTGCGATATCTGTTTATACTCACTCCGCCTGTACGATATCCTTCCACAAATGAAATTCCTAAAGTTTGTCTAGGATTTTTTTGTACACCATCGCGATTGATAAAATCAAAATGATAGAGATAACCTAATTTGGGTAAAACTTTTCCACTTCCTTTTTCACCGCCATAAGCACCTGATCGATCGCGAACATAATTGTCTAGATATGTATCTGTTCCGGCATTCCCAGAAGTTCCCAGACGAGAACCTGAAACATTTGTTGTATAACTATTTTTCACATACTCATATCTTAGACCAAAGTTTAGATGATGAACGTCTGATAAACTTAGATGAGCAGAGTCAAAAAAGGCATAGGTCTCTCTTTTTCGATCAACATATTGTTTGATATTTAAATTAACCACATTGTTTGTGATAGGCAGGATATTAAAATCATAATTATCTATTAGCGAAAAACGATGCAAATGAAGACCCAGAACATTTTTGAATTTATTATCTTGATATTTTAATAAATTTTCTAAGCTAGTAAAATTATCACGATGCTTATCTACTCTTACTCCTGTTTTGTTTTGTGCCGTTAAATCGCTATCCGACGAGGTGATTTGTTTTGAATTAGAATAAGAAAAATTTAATTGATTTGATAGATTGTCATTGATTTCTTTTACGTATTCAAGACCAGATTGCACGTTTTTAGTTCGATAAATACTGTCGAGGTTTTCCTGAACTTCATATCGTTTTGGATCTGGGCCATGAACATAATTTCCTCCGTGAATGGATTGAAAGTATTTATTAATAAACCGTATTTGGTCGCGATCATTAATCAAATATAAGGCATCTATATTTAAATTATAGTTTTCTTTTTTTCCCCAGCGATTATTATTTGTGGTCAGGTTTTTAATATGTCCATCTGTGTTAAGTACTGTACCCGAAGTCTTAATGGCCAATTGGTCGTTAAAAATGACTGAGTTATTTAAAAAATTGAATTGGCGTTTATTATAATTTCCAATTTCTAGTTTTAGTTTATTTGCATTTTCGAGCTCTGGTTCCTGGTGATAAATATTTAGACTTCCGGCCAGAGAATTAATTCCTTGGGTTGTCGACTGGGCACCACGATAAATTTCAATATGCGATATATCCCAAAGATTAAAGCTTCCAGACTTAATAGCTAAATCAGTTTGAAAGATTTGATCACTTATAATGGAAGACAAGTTGTCTTTTTGATATCCGGTAACCCCAGTGTTTTTAACGCCTCTAATGGTAAATGTTTCATCTTCTTT
>JAKLJM010000261.1 GCA_023151145.1 Bacteriovoracaceae bacterium
ATCACTTAACGGACCAACTTATGATGGTCTTTCCCATGAACGATATGTCTCAATGTTAGAGCTACCAAATCCCATGCACAGAATGTGGTCTGACTTTCGTTGGAACAAAATGATTCTAGCTCACGGATGTTATTGGAAAAAATGTACATTTTGTGACGTCTCGCTTGATTATATTGAACGTTACGAACCGGCAAGAGTAGAGACATTATTAAATTCAATTGATCAGTTAGTTAAAGAAACCAATCAGACAGGATTTCATTTCGTAGACGAGGCTGCACCTCCGGCGCTAGTTAAAAGTCTCTCGCAAGGATTGATTGATCGAAAAACTAAAATTTCTTGGTGGGGAAATTTACGTTTTGATAAACAATTTGAACACCTCGCTGAACTCATGGCCGATTCTGGTTGTGTGGCGGTTACAGGAGGCTTAGAAGTTGGAAGTCCAAGAGTTTTAAAACTTATCGACAAAGGTACAACTGTTGAACAAGTAGCAAGAGTTACTAAAGCCTTTACTGATGCTGGTATTTTTGTCCATGCCTATTTAATGTACGGTTTTCCTAGTCAAACAGTTCAAGAAACTATTGATAGCTTAGAAGTTGTCAGACAACTTTTTGTCAATGAATGTATCCACTCTGGCTATTGGCACCGTTTTATGTGTACCGCTCATAGTCCAGTGGGGAAAACTCCTGAAAAATATGGTATTGAACTCATTCCTATAGAAACTCCCAAAGAAGGATTGTTTGCTAAAAACACCATTTACTTTAATGATTCAATAACTACCGATTTAGATATGTTAGGAGAAGGACTAAGAAAAGCTCTATATAATTATATGCATGGGATGGGGCTAGACGAAGACGTTCGAGCCTGGTTTGATGCTGATGTTCCAAAGGCACAAGTAGCTAAAAATTTCATAGCTAAAGCTATCCAATAATTAATATTTTTTACCTGCCTAATCATAGTCTAATAGGTATAGTACCCAAAACAATGTATCTAAAGTCTATGAACAAAATAATATTTATGATGACATTTTTAGCAGTAAGTTTAAACGTACATGCATTTACGACTTCGATTCGATCTGAAAAGATTACGGCCTCGGATTATAGTGGTGTGTTTTATTATTCAAATAAATTGCCCCCAAAAGCTATCCTTGTCCTCTATCCAACGATAAGTGGTCTAAGTGTACTTGAAAAAAATATCGCCACATACTTTGCTCGCCATCAATTTTTGGTCCTGATACCACTTCCATATAAAAGTGAAATTAGTCACCTAACTCCTGATATTGATCGATTAAACGCAGAATATTTAAAACCAGTTGAATCGGTAAAATTATTAATCAACGAATTAGAAACTAAGAATCCGGACCTGAATAATCTTCCTTTTTTTGCCATGGGAGCCAGTCAAGGTGGAATTCGCTCTCTACTATTAACGGCAAACTATCCAAGAGTAAAAGCAGTTTGGTTTTCAGTAGCCGGTGGAAATTTTCCTAAAGTCTATGCCCATTCGGAAGTAGAAAAAATCAGCACATTTAGAGAACGCCATAAAAAAGTATTAAACATCGTTTCCAATAATGACTATGAAAACTATCTCAGAAAAAACCTTACTGATGATCCTTTATTAGATTGTCAAAAAATATCGGTGCCTCTGGTTCAAGTTATTGCCCTTAAGGACACAAAAGTTCCGACATCGACCCAAGAAGATCTCGCACGTGCCTGTCCACCTCATAAAATTATTCGCATTAATCAAGGGCATGTCATTGGTTCATTAACTAATGCCATCAAGAAGAAAGAAGTTTTACATTTTTTCCAAAATAATTTTTGAGATTAAACTAATCTTTGGCCAAAAAGAAATACGGAATAAGAACATAAAGAGTTACGTCGCGAACTAAATAATATGCGATAATACCTATGACAGCTTTCCAGCCGTATTTTTTATAAATTGACTGAATTCTATTAAAAACTTTTTTAAAATGATTTTGAATGAATTGCACTTAGAATTCCTAAAAAACATAAACTATTATTCATGATTTAGCATTCTAACTTTTTTGAAAACGACTCACCATAATGTGGATCACAAATATAAGCATGAACTAAATTAGCTTTTTAGGGCAAGTTTTTTATAATATTCTTAGTTTAGGATTTTGCCATCAAGCAAAAAATCTGAATTCTCATAACAGTATTTAAAACTAGAAACAGACTCTTGATTCATTAAACCTGGAATGGTGTTTTTATTTTTACTCAAAACATTATTGAACTTTTTAATTAAGGCACGATTTTTATCATTATCCACGCAGACAATGGATTCATGTAATCGATCAACGTATGATTTTTTATCGTAGGCTATCTGAAACTTTGGTTTATCTTTAATATATTCGAGAACATCTAACTCAAATTCCACGATCGCGTCCACTCTTTCATATTCAAGTTTTCGCATATTTTGTTCTAATGTATCAACGTATTCTACTTTTAATTTTTTGGTTGATTCTAGGACACTTTGCCCCAAGGACAATCCTCTTCTAATCCCAACTCTTTTGTCTTTTAATTCATTCAAATTTTTATACAGCTTATATTTGCTATAAATTTTAATATTAACAATAAACAAAGGATCAGAATGAATAAGGGGTTTATCTCTTTTCATGTAGCGCATATCTACAGGAAAAACACAGGCGCCTTCTTTCATCATTAAAATATCTGCTCGAACTGCAGGCAATACTTTGTAAGTGAAACCTAGTTTTTTCATCGCTTTGTCATAAATTCCACTACCATCAAGTTCACATAGTTTTTCTAATTGATAAGCGTAAATGTCAGATTTATGATCTAGTTCAAATTGATCTGATTGAGATGCTCCAACAGAAGTGGACATAAGGTACAAACAACCTAGTGAAAATAAGAATTGATTCAAATAAACTGCGTTACTTAATTTCATAATATTGTCCTTTTGCTTATCCTATACAATTTCTTGTTTTTCTAAATACTGATCGAGAGATTCCACTTTATAGCTCTTTTTAGAACCCAAAATTTGTCGCAAGTCTTGAATCATTGAACGTAAACGATGCGATGACTTCATCAGCTCAACGGATGCTTCTTTAGAACGATTAGACATATCAGTAGATTCTAATGTAGCTCCATCTAAATGTCTTAAAGCACCATTCACTTCTTCAACTCCAGATGTTTGCTCGGCAAGTGCACCTGTAATTTCACGAATCGAATGATCTAAATCGTTAACATTTTGTAAAATTTTATCCAATTCAACTAAGCACTCTTCGGCAACCACTGTACCACTCTGAACCTTACCTCTCCCATCAGCAACAATGGAAGTAATATCTCGAGTAATCGCTGAAGCAATTTGGGCCACTTTATCTTGAGAGGCTTTTAAAAGGGATGCAATCTCATTTGAAGCATTACCAGACATTTGTGCCAGATTTCCGACTTCTTCGGCGACAACGGCAAATCCTTTTCCAGCCTCCCCTGCTCTAGCTGCTTCAACTGAAGCATTAAAAGATAATAATTTTGTCTGAAAAACAATATCATTGATGACTTCAGTTTTTTTGGCGATTTCAGAAATAACTTGAATAATTTGTTTAATATCTTGAATACTTTTTTCAATACTTTTTTGAATTTCGTCATAGCTAATTGATATGGCCGATACTTCATTCATCATCTTTCCGACTGTTTCTTTACCAGAATTGGCCGATGATTTTGCTTCTTCAGAGCGTCTAATGGCATGTTCAGCAGATGAATTATTATTTTTAATCATGGCTGAAATCTCATCCATAGCAGCCGCACTTTCTGTAATACTTGAAGCTTGTTTATCAACTGCAGCTGATAACCTTTTACTGACCATCCCCATTTTCTGAGAGGAGTTTTGCACATCGTGTACACTTTGAGACAATACTTCAATGGCTTCAGCAATATGTTTCATTAAACCATTTACAATATATATTGCTGCCAAAATTCCGACAATTAAGCTTCCCAATATAACATATGCACTTAAAGTTAAATTTGATTCTGCAGCTTTCACTTCAAGTGCTTGAGCTTGAATGGCTTCTTTTTCTATATACTCACCGAGCGACAAGAGTTTCACTTCTAAATTTTCAAAAGCAAGGTTAAATTCCTTTAATCTAATTTCAGCTTCTGCACTTTTGCCATCAATAACTAAACCAATAATCAGTTCTGCTTCATTCATATAAGCTGTAAC
>JAKLJM010000262.1 GCA_023151145.1 Bacteriovoracaceae bacterium
AAAAGTGAAAAATCAGTCATTTTAAATATATGGCAAAAAGTAGAGAGGGTTGTAAAGTGAAATTGCAGAGTTTAATCTTGACAGCTTTAGCCAAGAGGCTATTATAGGAAAATAAATCAAAAAATTACTTTCGTACCTCATACAATCCTTTCATTGAGAGAAGTTATACCCCTTCAGGAGATTACCCCCAATGCATTTAAATGATCTAAGACTTAAAGACATGGTCGAGTTGACTCAAATGGCAGAAAGCCTCAACATCGAAAACCCATCGAATCTAAAAAAACACGAACTCATCTTTGCTCTCTTAAAACAAACCGCTACAAACAATGAAGAGATTTTCGGTAACGGTGTTTTAGAAATTCTCCCAGATGGTTTTGGATTCTTAAGATCACCACTTTATAACTACCTTCCAGGTGCCGATGATATTTACGTTTCACCATCGCAAATCAGAAAATTTGGTTTGAGAAAAGGGGACTCTGTCGAGGGTGAAATTCGCCCACCAAAAGAAGGAGAGCGCTATTTTGCTCTGGTAAAAGTTAACGAAATTAACGGCCAGACTCCAGATGCTCATAAAAGAACTCAATTGTTCGATAACTTAACTCCGCTTTATCCAGAAAAGAAAATTAACTTAGAATTTAAACCAACAAATTATTCAACTCGTATGATTGATTTGTTTGTTCCACAAGGTTTTGGACAACGTTGTTTGATCGTTGCTCCACCAAAAGCAGGTAAAACTGTCCTCTTACAAGATATTGCCAATGCCATTACTCATAATCACCCAGAAGCAGTTTTAATTGTTCTTCTGATTGATGAACGTCCGGAAGAAGTGACGGATATGAAAAGAAACGTTGATGCTGAAGTTGTATCAAGTACGTTTGATGAACCAGCTACTCGCCACGTTCAAGTTGCTGAGATGGTTATTGAAAAAGCCAAGCGTCTTACGGAAGCAGGGAAAGACGTTATTATTCTCCTCGATTCAATTACGCGTCTTGCGCGTGCTTATAACACCGTTGTTCCACCATCTGGTAAAATTCTCTCGGGTGGGGTGGATTCAAATGCTCTACATAAACCAAAAAGATTTTTTGGTTCAGCTCGTAATATTGAAGGTGGTGGTTCTCTTACCATTATCGCAACTTCACTTATCGATACTGGTTCAAGAATGGATGAAGTTATCTTTGAAGAATTTAAAGGTACAGGTAACTCTGAAATTCAATTAGATAGAAAATTACTTGAAAAACGTATTTTCCCGGCCCTTGATATCAATAAGTCTTCTACAAGAAAAGAAGAGCTTTTAATGACAAGTAGTGATCTCCAAAGATCTTATTTATTAAGAAAAGTTCTCCATCCAATGGCACCGATTGATGCTATGGAATTCATTCTCTCTCGAATTACAAAAGCTAAAACAAATGCAGAATTCTTAGACTCAATGAACTCTTAGCGGAGTTCATTGAGTACTGTTTTTAAAAGTTTTTTGTAATATTATTTTTTGTTTTAGTGAGTGTCCCATGTCCATGTTCGATAAATTAGATTCAGTTATTTCTCGTTATGAGCAACTAACCGAAAAGTTAGCCGATCCTTCAATTTATGATCGTCAGAAAGAATTTAAAGAAATTAGTTCTGAAAGATCTGGGATCGAAGAGTTGGTACACGTTTATCGCGAGTATAAAAAACTGATGGCCGATCTTGAAGGGACTAAAGATATCTTACGTAACGAAAAAGATGAAGAGTTACGAGAGATGGCCAAATTAGATCTTTCAGATATGGAAGCACAAGTTCCAGATTACGAAGAAAGATTAAGACTTTTATTACTTCCAAAAGATCCACTAGATGAAAAGAACGTCATCATGGAAATGCGCGCTGGTGCTGGTGGTGACGAAGCTTCGATTTTTGTCGGTGATATGTTTAGAATGTATCAAAACTACTTTAAAACTTTAGGCTTCAAAGTAAATATTGATTCCATCTCTGAGGGTGACCAAGGAATGAAAGAAATCATTTTTACTGTCGAAGGCGAGAAAGTATATTCTAAAGTAAAATGGGAAGCTGGAGTTCATCGAGTTCAGCGAGTTCCTAAAACTGAAACCATGGGACGCGTTCACACGTCTACAATTACTGTAGCGGTAATGCCAGAAGTAGAAGATTTAGATTTTGAATTAAATATGAATGAAGTACGCGTTGACGTTTATCGTTCATCGGGTGCTGGTGGACAGTCGGTTAACACTACCGACTCTGCAGTACGTATGACTCACATTCCAACAGGAATTTCCGTTGCTTGTCAGGATGAGAGATCACAATTAAAAAACAAAGCGAAAGCTTCAAGAATCTTAAAAGCTCGTATCTATGAAAAGATGATCACGGAGCAAAAAAGTAAAAGTGATGCTGAAAGAAAGTCACAAGTTGGAGAAGGGGATCGTTCTGAGAAAATTAGAACTTACAACTATCCTCAAAACCGAGTTACTGATCATAGAATTGGATTAACGTCTCATAACCTAGAAGGAATTATGGCCGGAGATCTAGCCGAAATCACAAATGCCTTGATTGCCCATCATCAAGCGGAATTACTCAAAGGACAAGAAGAGTAAAAAATTTGAATGAAAATTAAAAGCATAGTTAAAAATGGTGAAGCTTTAAGTGCTTTCTTTGAGAAAGAGAAAAAGCATCTTCTTCATTTTTATCCAGGCTTGACGATTCAACGTCTAAAACAAGATTTCAAATTAATGGCGTTTATTCATGGTATTGATAATGGAACAAATGCCGATGAAATTTTTGATCGCCCCTATCTTTCTTATAAGACAAATCCCCTAACCATCTTTTTTGAAAAATTAAGTTTAGGTGTACCGTTAGAGTATATAACTGGTTACCGTTATTTTTATAAATCACTTTTTAGAGTGACTCCAGATGTGCTTATCCCTCGAAGTGAAACGGAAATCTTAGTTGAAAAAGCAGTATCGTGGATCAATAAAAATCACAGCGAAGACTTTCATGTATTAGATCTAGGAACAGGTTCAGGTGCGATTGCTTTATCGATTCTTATGGATACTGATAAGAAATTGCAGATCGTGGCATCAGATATTTCGGAGAAAGCACTAAAAGTTGCTCGTGAGAATTATTCATCCTTAAAATATCTTTTTCCTGCTCATCATAAAATGACCTTTATTCAAAGTGATCGCTTACACAATATAAAAGATCAATTTGATTTAATTTGCACAAATCCTCCCTATATAAAGCGGCTAGCTGATCGCGAGGGGGTTCATCATCAAGTTCAAAATTCAGAGCCACATTTAGCTTTGTTTTTAGATGATGATCTATATGATTTATGGTTTCATGATTTATTCCATAGCTGTTTTCATTCATTAAAACCCCATGGAATGGTTTTAATGGAGGGACATGAAAATCATCTAGAACATTTAGCTGAACTCGCTAAAAAAGTGGGCTTTGGACAAATTGAATTAATAAAAGATTACACTGATCGAATTAGGTTTTTAAAACTTTTAAAATAAATCTCTTTTAAGAGAAAATTGAGGAATTATGGATAAATTATTAGTACACGGACCTTGTAAATTAAATGGTACTGTTAAAATTTCTCGAGCGAAGAATGCTTATTTGCCTATTTTAGCGGCAGTATTACTTTCTGATAAAAAAATTCATTTAAAAAATATTCCTGATCTTCAAGATATTAAAACGATGATTAAGCTCTTAGAGATGCTTGGTGTGACGGTGACGAGAGCTGGAAATATTACAACATTTGATGCTTCAACTTTAAACTCACATGAAGCAACTTATGATTTAGTTAAAACTATGCGAGCATCTATTTTTGTTCTAGGTCCATTATTGGCTCGTTTAGGAAAAGCAAAAGTTTCACTACCTGGTGGATGCGCAATTGGGACTCGTCCTATTGATATTCACTTAACGAACTTAGAAAAAATGGGCTGTGAAATTCATTTAACAGGTGGATACGTTGAAGCTTCAGTTTCAAAACTAAAAGCTACTCATTTACCTCTATCCTTTCCTTCAGTAGGGGCTACTGAAAACCTCATGATGGCCGCAGTCTTTGTTGAAGGCACAACCGTTATTGACAACGCCGCTCTTGAGCCAGAGATTGATGATTTGGCAAACTTTATCAATGCCATGGGAGGAAAGGTCACTGGAATTGGAACTCGAAAATTAGAAGTGACCGGAGTGAAGGAACTTTCAGACGTGCGCATTGAAGATGTGAATCCCAGCCATTTAGAGTTCGTTATAGAACTTTTGAAAGAAATGGGTGGAAAAATATCTGTGGGTGACAACTTTATACACGTTGAAAAAAGTGTTTTAAAATCTTGTCACGTCGATACAGCTCCTTTCCCAGGGTTTCCTACCGATGCTCAAGCCCAAATGATCGCTCTTTGTACACAAGTAAAAGGATCATCAGTTATTACAGAGCATATTTTTGAAAACCGCTTCATGCATGTGCCTGAGCTTGTTCGATTGGGCGCTAATATCGTTTTAAAAGGGAAGTCAGCCATCATTGAGGGGGAGCAAAAGCTTAACGGTGCTCCAATTATGTGTACCGATTTAAGAGCCTCTGCAGCACTTATTATCGCAGCCCTGTGTGCGACAGGCACTACGGAAATTCAACGAATCTATCACCTCGATCGTGGATACGAAAAACTAGTAGATAAATTGGCGACTCTTGGGGCAAAAGTAGAACGAGTGAAATAAATTTTAAAGTAAGAGTTAAGGAAAATTTATGGATAACTGTTTGTTTTGTAAAATTTTAAAAAATGAAATACCAGCAAAAAAAATATATGAAGACGATGTCGTTTTTGGTTTTGTAGATATTTATCCTCAAGCTAAAACCCATCTGCTTTTTATTCATAAATCTCACACCGCTAACATCAATGAAATGGCCAATGATCCAAAAGCTATTGGTGAAGTTTTTCAAGCCATTCAAAAATACACACGCAGTGAATCTATGGAACAAGAGGGCTTTAGAGTCGTTACAAACTTAGGTCCCCTAGCTGGTCAAACTGTTTTCCATACGCACTTTCATGTTCTAGCGGGTGAGAAGCTCGGTCGATTTGGTTCTTAATTAGATAGAAGCAATTTTTCTCATGCGTAGATCTAATTTATTAGCATATGTTTTCTTTAACGATTTTGTTTTTGAATGGTAACGAGCGTACCAAATTTCATCTTTATGGGCGTATTTAGTTTTTAAATCTACAAGGATTTGTCCCATTTTAATGAGAGCGTATCTTTCACTTCTCTTTAATTCTTGAATATCCAATTCACCTAGACCTAAACGTTTAAATTCTTCTTTCCATACTTTTGGATTAATTTGTACTAATGAAATATCACCAGTCGAAGATACTTTATGATGTCTAAAATCACTTTCAGTATCAATAATTGAAACGATAATTTTTGGATCAATATTATATCTTCTAGAAGTATATTGAATAAGATCAGCGATCTTTTTAACTTCTTGTGCTTCAAATGATGGTTCAACTGTTTCAATCATTTTTTGAATTCTTTTATTATCAACAATACTCCAGTCACTATTAGTCATATGAGCTGGAATTGCATTGATACTAAAAGATAAAATTAATGCAGTTACGATGATTTTTATTGTACCCATTTTAGACCCCCGTCTGCCTTTTAATATTCAATTTAAGGGCCAAAATAAGCGGGGTAAGGGGCTAATTGATGGAAGCAAAAATGCTTAAAGATTAGACGATGTCTAAAAATAGAGCAGTCAAAAAAGGGATCATGAAAGATTCCGGCACCTTAATAAAGGACATTTAAATCAAGTGGTTAGGTGTTTCTTTTAGTATTTTAATCTATAACCAATTCCGACTTCTGTTGTGATGAACGTACTGGGTATTCCAAAGGTCGCTAATTTTTTTCGAAGTTGACCAACATAGACTCGGAGGTATTGTGTATGTTCTGTGGAATTTGGTCCCCAAATCTCTTTTAGGAGCTGCCTGTGGGTGACAATTTTTTCTTGATTCATCATTAAAATTTTTAAAATTAAAAATTCAGTTAGTGTTAAATGTAATTCAGAATCTTTAATAAAAACTAAGTGAGAATCGAGATTAAGTTCTAGAGAATGTATTTCTATTTTAAGAATGTGTTCATTTTTTTGAACTCTTCTAGACACAGCCCTTATTCGTGCTTCCAGTTCACTTATATTATATGGTTTTGTTAAATAATCATCAGCACCAATGTCTAAGGCTTTAATTTTTTCTTTATCATCGCTATTCGCTGTTAGAATAATTATGGGTACAGGGCTCCATGTCCGGATTTTTTGTAATACTTCAATACCTGAAATGTCAGGTAAGCCTAAATCTAATACAATTAAATCAGGTCGAGTCTCAATAGCTTTTTGAAGTCCTTCATTACCTGCTATGGCCATAAATATTTTATGCCCCTTTTCTTCTAAAGAATGGGCTAAAAAGTCTCTTACACTTTTTTCATCTTCAATAATTAAAATTCTAAGCATTTAAAACCTTATGATCGTGAAAAAGGGGTAATTGGATTTCAAAAATAGCACCTTTTTTGTCGTGGTTGTAAGCACGAATAGTTCCTTTATGTGCCTCAATCACTTCTTTGGATATCGATAGACCAAGTCCGATGCCTCCTGACTTATTATTTTCAAGTCGCTTAAAGCGATCAAAA
>JAKLJM010000263.1 GCA_023151145.1 Bacteriovoracaceae bacterium
GAGGTCACTTCCGTGAAGAATCACAAACTGAAGAAAACGAAGCAAAAAGAGAAGACGAAAAATTTTGTCACGTTGCTGATTGGGAATACCAAGGAGACAACTCAGCCCCATTACGTCACATTGAAGAACTTAAATTTGAGCACGTTGCTTTAACTCAACGTAGCTACAAGTAGAGAGGAAGTTATGGCAGGAAATAGTACACAAAAAATGAAGATCAATTTAAAAGTTTGGCGCCAGAAAGATAATAAAACTGCTGGAGCAATGAAAGACTATTCACTCGATAACGTTTCACCTGACATGTCGTTTTTAGAAATGATGGATACGTTAAATGAAACTTTAGTTAAAAAAGGTGAAGATGCTGTTGCGTTTGATCACGATTGCCGCGAAGGAATTTGCGGAATGTGTTCAATGATGATTAACGGTGAAGCTCACGGACCACAAAAAGAAGTAACTACTTGTCAGTTACACATGAGAAAATTTAAAGATGGCGATACCATTGTCGTTGAACCATGGAGAGCGAAAGCATTTCCTGTGTTAAAAGACTTAATGGTAGATCGTACGGCTTTCGATCAAATCATGGCAGCTGGAGGATTCGTTAACGTTAATACCGGAAACGCACCCGATGGTAACGCCATTTTGATCGGTCAAGAAAACGCTGAACTCGCTATGGATGCTGCTGCTTGTATTGGCTGTGGTGCTTGTGTGGCAAGCTGTAAAAACGCTTCTGCAATGCTCTTTACTGCTGCAAAAATCTCGCAATTGGCCCTTTTACCTCAAGGTCAAGTCGAATCGGCCGAGAGAGCAAAGGCCATGATCGAAAAAATGGATGAACTTGGTTTTGGTAACTGTACCAACGAAGCAGAATGTGAAGCTCAATGTCCAAAAGGCATTAAGATTGAAAACATTGCACGCATGAATATGGAATATACAAAATCGTTATTCGGCTCAAGAAAATAGAACAAATATTTGGCCCTCTTTTATAAAGAGGGCTTTTATTATGAGAATTTACTCTAAAGCCACGGAATCATTTCTAAAGAAATTAAGACCAATGCTTGTTCAAATTTTAGAACAGGAAATGAAACTTAATTTTAAATCTAAAAGAGTTCTTTTTAAGAATTATTACTATCCAATAAATCTCGTCGTCTTCGAAGGTGGCAATAAGCTTGGCTATTTTGACTATCGCACTTTTACCATTGCCTTAAACAAAAGACTAATGTTTGAAGCAAAAACAGATGTTATCAAAGACATTCTTCGCCACGAATTGGCCCATTTTTACTGTTACCTGGACTATGGATTAAAAGAAATTCACGGTGAAGATTTTAAAAATGTTTGTCGCCTATTCAAATGGAATGAAACTGTTATTAAGGCGAGCTCTAGCGTTGAAATTGAAAATCAAAAATATACTGATAGTGAATTTGATAAAATTCAAGAACGCTTAAAAAAGCTTTTAAGTCTACAAAGCTCATCAAATATCCATGAAGCAGAGCTGGCGACGATGAAGGCCAATGAACTTATTATAGAATACAATTTAAGTGCTTTCGCTCAACAAATTTTTATGTCGCTCCCGTTTTCAATATGTCTAAAGGCTCCTTTCAACTAGAAGTTGTCGGAAGTAAAAACAATATAGAACTCGCCAAATATGTGGCCGGTTTTTTAGATCTAAAACTAGATGAACTTTATGAAAGCGAAAAACTGAAAAACCCTAAAATATTAAAAGGTCTGGCCGCTAAAAATGCCTTTCTTAAAGGTATCGGCATGGGCTATGTCGAAAAAATCGAACACGCCCATCAAAGTCACCGTAAGGGAAATGAACTCATACTCTTAAAATATGAACTACAAAAACAAATCTCTCGTGTGTATCCAAGACTTGGTTCAAGCTATTCCTCTGCGGGCTTTGGCAATAGTGCGGCAAAAGACATTGGTATAACTGCTGGAAAAAATCTTTCGATTAATCCTGCGATTAAAAATTCAAATACAAAAACTTTTCTTTTAGGACTAATCAAATGAAACAAAAAAACTTAGCGTTCATTGCTTTAATTCTCATGGCCTTAGGTGTTCTTATTGGAGCTTTTGGAGCTCATGGCCTTAAAAATTTAGTGGAAGAAAAATATCTTGATACTTTTAAGACGGGAGTTACTTATCACTTTTATCATGCACTAGGATTATTGATCTTATCGCGTTTTGATACAGTAAATATTTTTAAATTCTCACCAAAGCTGATTCTCGCTGGAATGATCATTTTTTCATTTAATTGTTATCTCTATACACTGACACAACAAAAAGTTTTTGCCATGATCGTTCCTTTCGGGGGAGTTTTAATGGTTATAGGTTGGGTGGTTGCGGCTTTAGAGAGTAGAAAATCTTAATCTAAATTTTTAAGTTTTCCTTTATAGCGCTCAACTAATAAAGGAATCTCTAACCACTCACCATTTTTAAACAGACAACGATCCGTTTCTTCAACTTCGTTGGAAATGGCAGACTTAAAAGTAAAGATTTGAGGCTCCCCTTTTAGTTCATAACAAATCTTAAAGCCAGGAGAACCAAACTCTCCTAAAAGACCTTTTATCTCCATTACTTTAATAGGTTCCTGGAACCCATGAGCACATGGTAGGGATTTTTTTTGATCGAAGCATTTTTTTGAAACATAAAAAATTTTTTCTTGAAATTCAATTGAACAAACATACTCTTTTTGAGTAATTTCTTTTTGTTTTAAAATATATCCTGACTTACTTTCAAAACATTTTTCTGAAGCTAAAGATGATAATGAAAAAAAAGAAATTAAGACTAAGAAATAAAAAAAACCTTTCATTTCGTTTTACTCCATTACAGTTATGCTGCTGCCTACATTATTTAAAAAGCGTTCACTTATCCAAAAATACCCATTAGTTCTTTTGCAATTTTTATTAATATCTTCATTACAACTAGTATCACAGCGAGTTTCAGGATGGCTGGCCGCACACGACCTGCCATGGGAATTTCGAACTAAGTATTCACATTGGCGAGTTTTTTCATTAAACTTTCTTCCGACTACCACTGAAGCATGCATGGCCGTTCCAGTACTATTTATAATAGGAGCATAATTATAGGTAAGACCGGCAATATTTTTTGACTCTAATGCTTTATCGATATGATCACTAATCGTCACCTTATCAAAAAACCATCCCCCTTCTTCTGAGTAAGACTTACGAGTAAAAGGCTTCACCTGCACTGGCCGACATGAAGAAGTTAAAAGACGATCTAGATACATGCCCTTTGTAGAATTTTTAACGGAGTTGAGTATTTCTTGGCAAGAAGCACTTGGAAAAATCTTTGCAATTTTATTTTTTGATTCTTCATCGACACAGGTGAGGTCTCTACCTTGTTTTTTAGCGGCCTTTAGAGAATCTGATATCTTGTCATAAGTTGATAAGATATCGTTTAAAACCGCATGAAGAAACGTATTGTTGCCAACTCGGTTTTTTAGCGTCAAAACGTAATCAGATGAAGGTAAGTCTTTTTCCAAACAAAAACGGTTACGCTTTTTAGCGACATCAATTGCTTTACCGACATTCTCACCCGCACTTCGAAGTCTTGGAATAGCTATATCAAAATAAATTCCTGGTTTAACAAATCCAATGGCCGATATTCTTTTATTTTCTTTATAACTTAAAAGATCACTGGACACATAAGAATAACACCAACCAAGTCCATCTTGGTTTCTCGTGTTGCTTCGATTGATGGCTTGATTTTCATTAATAATCGTTGAACAAGAAAAAGCATCGATAACAAAAAGCATCGAACATAAATAACAAAAAAATAACTTCAATAAGTTCAAGGAATATTCCTTTATCCTCTGAGGATAAACATTCAACAGTTATCTAAATTATAGGTGAATTTTGGCTTTTTCTACAGTGAGGAAAATTACACTTGTTTTTTGTCTGGTCCATGGATCCATTTATGTTGCTGACCAATGACTCTAAAAAATCCCCCCATTTCTTCGTTCCAAGAAATGATTTGTTGAAATCTCTCCATTGGGAAGATTTCTTCTGTGTTATAACAAGGAGTTAATACCCAGGCGACTTTTGATTGAGGAAACTCGTCAAGCATCTGTGTTCGAATTTGGAGAGCTGCATGAAAATCGTCACGATCATAAACAACTGCTTTGATCTGCGCTTTATCGGCATACTTAGAAACAATTTTTCTAATATTTTCAACAGAAGTTTTAACTCCAGTTGATGGAGTTTTAAAATCAAAAGAGATAAAATCAACAATTTCAAATAACTCATCGACAACTCTAGCACCGGCAGCTTCAATATTTAATCCATAACCGTGGTTTTTAAGCGTTTTGGCGAGATCGATTACACCTGGAAGTAATTTAGGATGAAGTGGATCTCCACCAGTAATTGAAACGAATTTGATCTTTCCTTTAAAGCCTTCTTCATGCACAAGATTCACAATCTCTTCCGTGGTATGAGTCGAGGTATTCAGAAAGTCCCAAGTATCTTTTGAGTCGCAGTTTAAACAACCAATCGCACAACCCTGATAGCGCACGAACACCTGAGGTCTTCCGACGTGGATCCCCTCACCTTCTGTGGCCCGATAAATACAGTTGATCATTTGTTGATTACTCATAGCTGGCTGATATTTAACTGAAAGCTAGAAATCAGTCAATGAAAGCTTCCCGCACACCTAAAGATCGTGAAGAAATTTCAGGGTTTAAGTGAAAGGGCGAGAATCTACAAAGGAATATTAAAGAAAAACCCTAAATGTACCAGGGTAAGTGAAATGGCAAGCACTGAACTCACGCGATAATTTGGTGCTTGATAGAGCGTATACTCAGCTTTGTAGCCCACAACGGGCACCGCGAATCCTAGGCGATTTTTGATTAAACTTGTAAAATATTTAGGATGATTTTGAACTCTACTCCACGCACTCGCACTCACAAAATATCCACCACCAAAAAGCGAAGTTTTAATTTGGGGAGATTCATCAATAACAGTTTCGGCCATAATTCCCAGAATGGGAGAAGCGATGGAATCGGTACTTAAAAAAAGATGAAATCCATAATCCTTGTAGTTTTTTTCTAATTGTAAATACAACGGTGAAGCAATAATTCTTCCATTTTTTGTCACCTTATTTTTAAAATCATAATTACTTAAATATGTATGATAGCTAAGCAAACTGCCCATTTTTAATTGGTAATTATAGTCTTTAAGTATTTTTTTTTCTTCTGGAACTTCATTGCCCGAAAAACTGGCAAAGAGTTGAATTGGAAAGAAAAAACTTGATAGTAAAATCAATAAAACTGTTCTTTTGTACTTAAGTATTCTTCTTATTAACATAAATTCTCCAACGCCTTAGTCTAAAAGAGAACGGAGAAAACTCGATCTGAAGATTGCCTCAATTCTCATTGAAGTAATTCTAAATTGCTCAAGAATAAAAAGTTTTCAATAATACATTTTTTTTATGCTATTATTAAAAAAGATAGTTAACTTTATTATTTAGGTATTAAGAGATGGCGTTAAAAGAAATCAGCTTAGAAAATTTATTTCAAGAAGTTATTCAAAAATTAAAAAAAGATGAACGCCCGCGAGTGATGTTGACTCCAGAGATCAT
>JAKLJM010000264.1 GCA_023151145.1 Bacteriovoracaceae bacterium
GCACATTAATCCCACTCTTTCAAAGTCTGAATTTATTAAAGAAAGTTTAAACTTTTTACAGAAAGAATTTAAACATTCTGGGCTAATTACATTTTGTTCTTACACTGACGGTTCTAAGCAAGAAATAAAACATCTCATTGAATTACTGGGGTGGTCTGAAGATTTAAAAAATCGTACTCGTTTTGAACAATATCGAATGGATGATGGTTTTTGGTATGAACCAGAAAAAACAATCGTCATTTCTGATGCTGATTTATTTGCAGCAAAAAAAAATAAAACGCAGAAAAAGAAAAGTATTGATGTCGATTTATTTGCCGAACAATTGGCAACGCTTAAGATTGGGGACTACGTCATTCATAGTGAATATGGGGTAGGGGAATATCTTGGACTTGAATCTCTAGAAATTGGTGGAGAGAAATCAGATTTTTTAATTCTCAAGTATTCTGAAAATGATAAAGTTTATGTGCCAGTTTATAAACTAAATCTCATTCAAAAACACGCTGACTCTCATGCTGGTTTAAAGGTCGATTCTCTAAGAACCAACAAATTTACCGCTCTTAAAGCACGCGCTAAAATTTCTGTAAAACAGTTGGCCTTTGATCTTTTAAAACTACAAGCTGAAAGGCAAATGTCTCAAGCTTATGCCTTCTCTGAACCAGATCATCTTTATAAAGAATTTGAATTGGCTTTTCCTTTTGACGAGACACCTGATCAGACGAAGGCCATTGAAGCCGTTTTAGAAAATATGCAAAAACCTGTTCCTATGGATCATCTGGTTTGTGGTGACGTCGGATTCGGGAAAACAGAAGTAGCAATGCGAGCTGCTTTTAAAGCTGTTGAAGATAAAAAACAGGTGGCCTTATTGGTGCCGACAACCATTTTGGCCTTACAGCACTACAATTCTTTCGTAAAAAGATTTAAAGATTTTCCAATAAAAATTGAATTTGTCTCTCGTTTTAAAACCGCCAAAGAGTCTAAGGAAATTTTTAATAGAACAGAGGCTGGACACGTCGATATTTTAATTGGAACTCATAAACTTTTAAGTGATGGTTTGCGTTTTAAAGATTTAGGGTTGGTCATTGTCGATGAAGAGCAACGTTTCGGTGTCGGCCATAAAGAAAAATTAAAACTCTTAAAATCATCAGTAGATTTTTTAACTCTTACCGCAACTCCAATTCCAAGAACATTACAAATGGCTTTTTTAGGTTTGCGAGAACTTTCTCTCATCAAGACAGCTCCACCGAAAAGACAATCCATCAAAACATATATTATTAAAGAAGATGAATACACTCTTCAGATGGCGATAAAAAAAGAATTACAACGTGGTGGTCAAGTTTTTATTGTTCATAACAAAGTTAATGACATGGAACAATTTGTGGCCAACATACGCGACTTAGTTCCAGAAGCAAAAATCGTCTATGCCCATGGACAAATGTCTGAAAAAGAACTCGAAGATCGCGTCAGTGCATTTTATAATGGCGATTATCAAATTCTTATTGCTACAACGATCATTGAATCGGGTATCGATATCCCCAACGCCAATACCATGATTATTGATCGGGCCGATACATTTGGATTGGCCCAGCTCCATCAATTACGTGGGAGAATTGGTCGTTCTGATAAAAAAGCTTATGCCTATTTTGTGATTCCGCGCTTTAAAGACATTTCTGGAATTGCTCAAAAAAGATTACATGCGCTTCAAACATATGCTGATATGGGCTCTGGTTTTAATATCGCCAATGTTGACTTAGAAATTCGAGGAGCTGGTGATATTCTTGGTGCTTCTCAATCCGGCCACATTGAAGCAATTGGTTTAGAACTTTATATGGAACTTTTAAAAGAAGCCATTCAAGAAATTCGCGGTGAAAGAAAAATCATTAAGAAAGATATTGAAATTCAAACACCGTTTCCAGCCTTTATTCCAAATCATTATATAAAAGACTCGATGGATCGATTGAAAAACTATAAACGAATCTCAAATTGTGAAACCTTGGGACAACTAGAAGCGCTTCGTGAAGAATTTGAAGATATTTTTGGGGTTTTTCCAGAAGAAATTCACAACTTATTCACATTATTAGAAGTGAGAATTCATCTACAGACAATCGGCTTAAAATCATTATCAGTGGCCGGAAATAATTTAATTTTAAAATTTGATAAGAGCGTCTTTGAAACACATACCGAATTACGCGATAAAGTTGTTCAGTATTTCTTATCACGTCCAAAAGTTTATCAATTCACTCCAGATTTTAAGGTCATTTATTCGCATAAAGACTTAATTCGTCAGAGTGATTTGATCAGGTTATCAAAGGAAATTGCAGAGCAAATTATTCCATCTAAGTGAAATTATTCTTGCATTCCTTCAAAATCTGGTAACATTGAATATAATAATACCATCAATGCACTTTTGTATTTTGAATGTACCGAAGGATAGAAAAATGAAGAATTCACTAATGATTTTTGCTCTGACATTTGCCGTTGGTTCTAGTGCTTTAGCACAGACACCAGCCCCAGCGACTAAACCCGCAGGTGATCCTGTGGTAGCAACAGTAG
Source organism: Bacteriovoracaceae bacterium (assembly GCA_023151145.1). GTDB lineage: Bacteria > Bdellovibrionota > Bacteriovoracia > Bacteriovoracales > Bacteriovoracaceae > Bacteriovorax. The sequence continues at coordinate 2,551 of JAKLJM010000264.1, forward strand.
ATGGCTTTGAAGTTAAAAAGTCACAACTTGATCAAGCTTATGAACAAAACTTGCTTTTCGTTTCTCCAAAAAGAGTGACGAGAGAAAGTGTTTTAAATGATATTATTTCAAGAGAAATTGGCTTAAAAAAAGCTAAGGCCGAAAATCTTCAAGACGATCCAATTGTAAAAGCAAAAATGGAAGACGTTCTTTACCATGCTAAAATTTCAAAAGATTTGGAAGGTAAATTAAAAGCGATTGTTGTTACAGATAAAGAAGCAGAAGATTACTACAGAAACCATAAAGAAATTAGAACTGCTCACATTCTTTTTAGAATGCGTGCAATGCCAGAAAAAGCAGAAGTAGATGCAGCGATTAAACAAGCGTTGATTGTATCTGATGAATTAAAGCAAAAACCACAAAACTGGGCAGAACTCGCAAACAAATACTCACAGTCTTCTAATGCAGCTTCGGCCGGAGACATGGGATTCCAACCAGCGATCAATTATGCTCCAGAATACTACGACCATATCAAAAATAAGAAAGTAGGCTATATTTCAACACCAGTTAAGACACAGTTTGGATTTCACTTAATTAAGGTGCTAGGAATCAGAGAGTGGAAAGACGTTGACCCTGCGCTATATAAGAAGATTGTTTATGATCAAAAAAGAGATAAGATTCTTGAACAATATTTTTCTGAGCTAAGAAAGAGCGCTAACGTAAAAATTAACAAAGAATTTCTTAAATAAAATGCTCTAGTCTTGTCCTCTCATAGACGATCCATTACTCTAATAAAAATTGAGTTTGGAGAGCCCTATGAAGAGGACATTTTTTTTTCTATTAATTACCTTATTTTTTAACCAGACAGTTTTAGCAAAACAAATCGATAAAATTGCCTTGGTTGTTAACGATACCTCATTTACTTTATCGCAAATCAAAAGAATTCAAGATTCGATTAATGTTGACTATGTTGAGGACCAAATTAAGGGCAACGAAAAAAAACTTGGTGTAAATCGCCAAGCTCTTTTACAGTTTTTAAATCAACAAGGATTTAACTTTGATGAGTATTTTGAAACCATCAGAGAAGCTATCGAGTACTCTATTTTTATCCAAAGAGTCATTAGTCCAATTGTTTCTATTACAGATCAAGAAGTAAAAAACACTTACTTTAAACAAAACTCTAAAAATGCACGTATGAACTTTAAGTATGGTCTTATTGATTATTCCATCAATAAAGACATTGCTGCTGGAACAAAGTTCTTATCGGCCATTAAAGATTTTAAAAAATCTAATATTATAGCAGAAGATTTTAAAGATTATTCTGCCACAAACCTTGATGCACTTACGGAAGAAGATATCTCTGCTGAGTTAAATGCTATCTTGAAAGAAACGGATGAAGGTGCGATCACTAAGCCTATTATGATTGGTGGAAAACTTCATGTTTTCTATGTCGCCAAAAAAGACTTAGTCGAATCTTCTGAATATTTAAAAGAAAAAGAAAAAATTAGAAATCAATTATTCGAAAAAGCCGTTGTCCTTGAAACAAAAGATTGGCTCATTCGTGAAAGAAACAAGCACTTTATTAAAAACAATCTATGAAAATCTATGTAACCCAAGGCCATGAAAATGGAATTGGGATTGAAATATTTTTAAAGTCTTTTGCTGTTTTATCCAAAACAAAAAAAGAACGTATTTTTTTCATAGGCTATCGATCATCACTTTTAAAAACGCTCTCTGATTGCAAGATTCCAGACATTGTCATCAGGGACTTAAATATCATTGAACCTGATTCATTTGTCTTTAGTGAAAGCTTAAGTGCACTTTTGACCGGTATGAAACTCGCTACCGCCCATGATATTTTAATCACTCAGCCAACCACTAAAGATCAGCTGTTTTTTGATAATAAACACCACCTCGGTCATACTGAGTTTTTTCGTTACTATTATCAAAATAAAAATATTCCCATGTCTTTTATTGGGCTTAAAAACAATACTATGCTTTTAACTGATCACACTGCTTTGAAAGATGTTGTGCTTCTTCAATCGCAAGATATTGTTGAAAGAGTAGAAATGGCGTTGAATGGCTTTCAAGTTTTAAAAAACAATATTCAACATATCTACTTTTCAGGAATTAATCCACACGCAGGGGAGAATGGGCTTCTTGGTTCAGAAGATCAAGTTATTATCAAAGCCGCTCAATTGTTAAAAAATAAATTCCCACACTTACACTTTCACGGACCTCTTTCTGGTGACACCTTACACTTAAATAAGGGGGAACACAGTCTCTTGGTCTATGCATATCATGACCAAGGCCTAGCCTTCTTTAAATCTCAGAATGGCCTTCTCGGTATCAATACCACTTTTGGTTTACCATTTTTGCGTCTAAGTGTTGATCATGGCACAGCCTTCAATCTTTATGGTAAAAATCTAGCTGATTTTTCAAGTATGATGTTTTTATTTGATTTTGTTTTCAAGGTTTAAAATATGTCAATTAATGAAATTAATATTGTTAAAGCTAACGTCCATAACTTAAAAGGCGTATCGCTTAAGATTCCTAAAAACTCTCTTACGGTTATTACTGGCCCTTCTGGTTCAGGAAAATCATCGCTGGCTTTTGATACTATTTATGTTGAAGGTCAACGAAGATATATTGAATCCCTTTCTAGTTATGCCAGACAATTTTTAGGACAATATCAACCACCAGATGTTGAAAGCATTACTGGCCTCTCTCCTTCGATTGCAATTGATCAAAAAACGTCTTCTAAAAATCCACGCTCAACGGTTGGAACAACCACAGAAATCTATGATTATATGCGTGTGCTTTTTGCACGTGTCGGAACTCTTCATGATATACACACAGGTATTGCTTTAAAAAAGCATACTGTTCCTAGTATTTGTCGTGAGATCTTAAAAACCGGTGATAAAACTAAAGTTCAAATTTTAGCACCTGTTCAAATTAATTCTAAAACCAATATCAAAGATCAAGTTTCTAAATTTTTAACCATGGGCTTTTCCCGTTTAAGACTTGATGGTGAAATTGTACAAATAGACGATTCATTCAAAGCACCCAAAAAAGTTCAAAGTTTAGAAGTCGTCGTTGATCGACTGGTTATTAAAGATGACATTCAAAAACGTTTAAGTGACTCAACTGAATTAGCTTTAAAAATGGGTAATGGGGATGTGAGTTTTCTCATTGAAGATAAAAAAGTTCTGCATTTCTCAGAGCATATGAAATCACCAAAAACTGGTGAGATTTATCCTGATCTTGAGCCACGACTATTTTCTTTTAACTCCCCCCTTGGTGCTTGCACGACTTGTAATGGTCTAGGTGAGAGTAAAACATTTGATTTAAATCTCATCATGGGCGACGAAAACCTGCCATTGTTAGAAGGTGCCATTAAGCCTCTCACTAAAAAATCTAGTTTTCTTTACAAAATGGTTGAGTGTATGGCCATTGAAGAAGGCGTGAAACTCGATCAGCCATTTAAAAAAGCGAACAAAAAATTTCGTGAATTATTATTTAATGGTTCTGAAAAAGTTTATAAGTATTCATTTACTTCAGAAAACTCACACTTTGAATTTTCAAAGCCTTTTCCGGGACTACTTTCTTGGCTAGAGAAAAAATTTCTTGAGTCTGGATCGGATAAAGTTCGCGCTGATCTTGAAAACTATATGAATATTCAAACATGTCCAAGCTGTCATGGTTTGAGATTAAATCCTGTAGCTCTTTCAACTAAAATTTCTAAAAAAAATATTATGGATCTTTGCTCAATGTCGATTGAAGAATGTTTCCATTTCATGAGTAAACTAGACTTAGTTGGTGAAGATAAATTAATAGCTGAAAAATTACTCAAAGAAATCATTTCACGATTACGTTTTTTAAACGACGTGGGTTTAAATTATTTAACATTAAATCGTGCCGCCATGACTCTTTCTGGAGGCGAATCTCAACGAATTCGTCTTGCGACTCAAATTGGCTCTGCTCTTTCGGGTGTACTCTATGTTTTAGATGAACCTAGCATTGGATTGCACCAAAGAGATAATGACCGTTTGATTAAGACGCTTAAATCACTTCGTGATTTAGGTAATACTGTTTTAGTAGTAGAGCATGACGAAGATACAATGCTCGCTTCTGATTATTTGATTGATATGGGACCAGGTGCTGGTATCCACGGTGGTGACATTGTTTCTATTGGTAACACCAGTAAAGTGATTAAAGAAAATAAAAGTGCAACGGCAAAATTCCTAAATGGGGATTTAAAAATTGATGTGCCTAAAAGCCGCAGAGAGTTCACAAAGTTTTTGACCATCAAGGGTGCTAAAGAAAATAATCTTAAAAACTTAAACTTCAATCTACCGCTTGGTGGTTTAATTTGTTTAACTGGTGTAAGTGGTTCTGGAAAATCAACACTTGTTCATAAAGTTTTGGTTCCGGCCGTTAAGTCGCAACTTCCTGGTGATAATGACCATCATAAAAAATTTAACTATAAATCTATGACTGGTCAGGAAGAGATTAAGACAATCATAGAGCTTGATCAATCTCCAATTGGTCGTACACCTCACTCCAATCCTGCGACTTATACTGGTTTGTTTGATGATATTCGTGAGATCTTTTCAACCACTCCAGAATCTCAAATTAGAGGTTATAAACCTGGTCGTTTTAGTTTTAATGTCAAAGGTGGTCGTTGTGAAGATTGTGAAGGTAACGGTGTAAAGAAAATTGAAATGCACTTTTTACCAGATGTTTATATTACATGTTCTGAATGTAAAGGAACTCGCTATAACAATGAAACTTTATCTGTTCTTTATAAGGGTAAAAATATTTCTGAAATTTTAGGGATGTCTATTCTTGAGGCTTCTGAATTTTTTAAAAATCACCCAAAAATTCATCGTGTACTTGAAACTTTAAATTCTGTTGGTTTA
>JAKLJM010000265.1:0-4091 GCA_023151145.1 Bacteriovoracaceae bacterium
GTCTACGACAATATTCAACTAGATCCTAAGTACGAAAAAATAGCATTTGAGCGTGGTGAATTTCATTGGTTTCGTTACGCTGGCCCATTAACTCAAGTGGGGGAATTCGCTTTTAATATCCAACAAAATTGGCTCACGGATGATCGCTTGTTAAAAGCGAGCACCCATGAGTTTTTTCTATTTCCAATCAACTTTAAGCCGGAAGATTCTCATAGTTCTTTTTTCTACGGCATCCATTTACGATAAATTAAAGATTTTTATTGGCAAAATCCCAGTTAACGACATTCCAATATGCGGCTACAAAATTAGCTCTGGCATTGCGATAGTCAATATAGTAAGCATGCTCCCACACATCGATCGTTAATAATGGAATTAGGCCTTTGGTTAATGGGGTTTCGGCATTCGACGTATTTACGATTTGTAATTGATTTTCTTTATTCAAGACAAGCCAAGTCCAGCCTGATCCAAAATTAGATAGGGCGAGTTTTTGAAACTCTTCTTTAAAGCTCGCCGTTGAACCCCATTTTTCATGAATAAGTTCAGCAATTTTACCACTTGGTTCATTCCCTCCATTTGGAGAAAGTGAATTCCAAAAGAATGTATGGTTCCACACTTGAGCGGCATTGTTATAAATAGCTCCTTCACTACCAAGAATGATCTCCTCTAATGACATAGTTTCAAACTTAGTGCCTTTAATTAAATTATTTAAATTTGTGACATAAGCTAGATGATGCTTACTGTAGTGATAGTCAAATGTTTCTGCTGAGATATGCGGTTGAAGGGCAGATTTTTCGTATGGTAATTCTGGAAGTGTATGAATCATATAATATCTCCATTTGTTCGCACTGAATGTGCTTTTTATTCATTTTAGCTTCGAAAGATTTCCTTTTGAGGATTTTGTTTTTTTGTTAACATAATGTTAATATATTGGCAAAGGAGATGATTTATGGTCACTGATTTAAGCCAGTTGGGAGATTTATCATTAAATCTTGCACATAATTTAATAGAAATTCGCCAAAGGCGAAATCTGACTCAAAATGAACTAGCAAAACTAGTAGATCTCCCTCGTTCGACCATTGCAAATATTGAATCGGGGAAAGGGAATCCTTCTTTACAAAATTTAGCAAAATTATCGAGTGCTCTTCATACTCCTATAGATCAATTATTGTCTCCCATTGAAGCCATTTGTGTCTTAACAAAAGCCGTAGACACTCCAGTACAAACGCGAGTGCAGGGGCAAGTGAAAATTTTTAAACTTTTACAAGAAAATATTACTCACATGGAGATTGATCGCATTGAAATACAAACAGGTTTTACGATGAAGGGAAGTCCTCATTTACCAGGAACAAAAGAATATTTTCATTGTATTCAAGGTGAATTTATTGTGAAAATTGCGGGTGTTGAGTATTCATTGGTAAAAGGTGATACGTTGGGTTTTCCAGGACAGAGCCATCATTCATATATCAATACTGGAAAAAGTACTGCTGTAGGCTTAAGTGTGGTTGTTCCAGCACCTCTTTCAGTTTTTTAGCAAAAAAAAGGGCCATGTTCTAGGCCCTTCAAATTTTATCGGTTAAATTTTTTTAAATTTAATTACCAACGGTTTGTTGAACGTGGTTTTGGAGCAAGTTCTTTTGCTTCAGATACGTTCATATTTCTACCGTCTAGTTCTTGGCCATTTAAAACAGAAATTGCTCTAGCAGCTTCTGTTGGTGATGACATTTCTACGAAGGCAAAGCCTTTGCTGCGATTTGTGTCGCGGTCGATAATAATTTTAGATGAAACAACACTTCCAAATTCAGCAAATTTGTCCATTAGCGTAGTATCAGTTACTTTGAAACTTAAGTTTCCAACATAAATTTTTTGACTCATAAAGATCTCCATGAATAACAATCACAATTGTGTGTTGTTGTATAATTTTTGATGAATGTTTTGATTTAATATAAGATATAGATGATGATCGAATAAAAAAGAAAACTTCGTACATGCTCACTATACCCTAAGCGTTACATAAAGATACATATTTCTTCAGAACTTTCTTTTTATTTGTTATATTTGCATCATATCAGTTAGTTGAAATGAAAATAATGAGGATTTATGTCAGAAGTTACAAAATTAGTGGAGCAGTTTCATTTATTACCTCATCCAGAAGGGGGATTTTACAAAGAAACCTATCGTTCTGAATTTTCTACAGGAATTTATTATCTGCTCGAGCGAAATCAAAAATCGAGTTTACATCGTATTTCTTCCGATGAAATGTGGCATTTTTATAGCGGTGATGAGTTGATAATTGTGGAGCTCACAAATGACGGTGGCTTCAAGGAAACACGCTTGAATAAAAAAAATGTGCAATATGTGGTGAAAGCCAATGTTTGGTTTGGGGCTTATTTACCAACAGATTCTAATTTTGCTTTTTGTGGTTGTACGGTAGCTCCAGCCTTTCACTTTGAAAATTTTGAAATGGGCAATGCTCAAAAGTTGCTCCAAGAATATCCTGGAGCAACGGAAATCATTGAAAAACTTTTGACTTAATAACTCTCTGCCTTAGGTTCCAGGAACCTTTTTATTAGGTTCCAGGAACCTTTTTTTTATTATTTTTTATCGCGGATGATGATTTCTCTTCCACTTGAAAAAGCTGCAAACTCCGGGGCGTAGAGTGGTTGAAGTGTTGCCGGAGCTGCTTTGAAAATTCCTGCATGACTAGCACGCAGACGATATTTAAAGGTAAATTCTCCTTGAGGTAAACGTTCAAAAAAGAAATTTGTCCCACTGTCTCTTACTTCTTCATACCAATAAAGTCCGAAATCCCATTTGTGCGAGCTGGTGTTTGCAATAGGTTCAAAGCCAGATGCGCGTGGATCTTTTAAATGGACATAACCGACTTGGTGTTTACTCGTGAGTGAAAGTTGTACTTCTACCTCATCACCAATTTCAAGAGAGTCATTATCTTTTAAAGGTGAAAGAGTGTACTTGCCGTTTAAGAGTGAGCGTCTAAAAAAACTTCGTTCTATACTTAGAAAATCTCCGACAGCTTTTTTAGGCATTTGTTCAGTTGAATAATGCCATGTTGCTGAAGCAAAAAGATGACCTGGAGTTGTTTTTGAAACAACAATAGGCATTTCTAATTTTTCGACATCTTCCCCTGAGATAACAATTTGATTTTTTTTGCCGTTATATTTTTCTGGATCAAATTGAAAATCAAATTGATTTTTTCCTAATTTAACAGTTGCACTTTCTTTTTCACCAAGTTGTTTAGTCTTTTTTAAGTAATGAGTTAATGAATAAATCACTTCAGAGGTCGCGCGAGTTGATTTCCATTGGCTTAGTTTTTTATTCAAAAAAAGCCATTGCACTAATCCGTCTAGAGTTTCTGAATTATTCCCTAACTCAGAGCCGGTCCTAAGTGCCATGGCATGAGTTTCAATCGTATCGTTATACCATAGCCATGATCTGTCTTCTTGTGCCCAATGTGTTCCCTGATCTTTGGTGGTAATCGCCGAATCCATGACGGAATCCCAAACAAGTTTTGCCTCATTAGTACGTTTAGATCTTTTTAGAGTCATTGCTAAATACGCTTTCATATAGGGAGAATGTTTCTTCCAATGCTTCATACTGTAATCAAGCATGAATTTTTTCTCATCTTCATTAAAAACTCCACCAGTCCAATCTGCACTTGGGTATTGAGAAATGGTGTAATTGAGAAAGGTCACAAATTCTGCACAACAATCGTGAGGTATCATGAGTTTTAATAACTCATTTATATAATGTTGGTGGAGATATTTCCAAGAATTTTGAATCATCGGTTTAGGGACTTCGACCTTGAACTCCAGTGCCTTAGAAAAACCATAAAGTAAGTAGAGCGTGACATCTGGAGAGGGAGGTCCTCCTTGAAACCATGGAAAACCACCACTCGCTGTCTGCGAATTTTTTAAGATTCCAAGAAATTTGTTTTTGGTTATTTTCGCCATTTTTGGATCTAATAATTTGATGAGATCCTTATTCTCACTTGCCCCTAATCCTGATCGAGATCCTTTTGATTCCATTAACCATGGTGTTTCTTCTAGGGAGATTTTTCGATTTGGATCTTCTTG
>JAKLJM010000265.1:4166-6574 GCA_023151145.1 Bacteriovoracaceae bacterium
TTAACGAGGTAGGGAAGAGCAGAAAGAACGGAGAAAAAGAGTTGCCCATCTAAGGTAACAACGAGTTGATCATTAATTCTCGTAGTATCAGTTGTTGATTTTAATTCTACAAAATTCATTTCTCTTTGATCTTTGTTTTTAAGAGTTACAAACTTCGATTCCGATAAATGGATTCTTCCTGGTAGTAGGGGAATCGGACGAATTTCTCCATCGGAGACTTTTTCACCAGTAGCAATTGCTTTAATGGCATACATCCCAGGCTTCGCTGGTACTTTAAGCTTTATGATTTTTGTTACTGAACCTTGTGGATTAAGATCAAACTTTAAATCACCTAATTCTACGTTGAATTCTTTGAGAAATGAGATTTTCTGATCAATATCTAAAATATCAAATTGAATTTTACCTGAGATTTTTTTATCACTAGAATTATTGATAACTAGTTTAATTTCAGTTATATCACTTTCTCTTAAAAATCTTGGTATATAAGGGCGAATCATTAAATCTTTAGTGGATTGAGTTTCTTTGTTGAGGGAGCCTGACTGTAAATCTTTACCAATGCCATGTGCCCATACTTGCCATGAAGTCACTGAGTCTGGAACTGTAAATTCAATATCAACGCTCCCATCTTTTTTGGTTTTAAGATGTGGTAACCAAAATGCCGTTTCACTAAAATTTGAACGTATCTGATTTTTAGGCTGACTTTCATTGTTTTGTTCTGAAGCTTCTGGTGCTGCGGCTTTAGTCTTAGCTTCGCTTTTTGCCAAAGCCATTCCACCCACTGCTGAACTTTCTTGGGCCATATCCATCATGTCTCCATCCATTTTGGATCTTTGGCTCGCAACGGGAGCTCCCTCAAAGGCGCTATTTAATCCGGCAGATTTATGAAACACTTTGCCACCACCACGCATTCCGGGGCCACCAATTCCATAGTTTGGATAAAAGAGAACGCGATCAGGCATAGGTGCACGGTATTCGTAACTTAATCCCATAGAATAATGATTGGTATAGATTTCTGTACCTGGACCTACTTCTCCATCGGAGAAATACCCTTGGGTGTTAAGAGGGAAAATGAATAGTGGGTTTGGAACTTCATGCCGAGTAAAGCTATCTAAACTTTTATCGTACATGTACGCTAGAATTTCTTGAGCTTCATTGGTAACGTTTTTCCCATTCTTAGGCTGAATATTTAAAGTCCATTTTTCTTGAGATTGAGGTTTAATTTTATCTCTAAATGTTGCAAATTGAATATTTAACTGTTTATTAGTCCAAGGAACAATGAGTGATTCATTGATTTTTATTTCTTGATAATCATTTTGTAAACGAACAAAAAAGGCATGTCCACCACGATCATTTTCACCAATAGGGATCTCTATAATCGATGCTGATTTTTCAGCATTTAAGTATTCTCTCTTAACGAGTTCGCCTTTTTTAAAAGTATCAAAAACGATTTCCTGATTTTTATAGCCACTCATAATGAGAAGTATGGCTTTTGTCCCAGGCTCGAGACTCGATTTTTGCAATTTTACGTAGAGGGGAATATTTAATTTTGTTTTTTTGTCGGCAACAATAAATTCTCGACTGATTTCAAAATTATTTCCAAAACTATCTTTTGTCTCATAAGTAATGCGATAGGCACCAGAGGATAGCGATGGAAGAACTACGTTACCTGATCCATCATTGGTTAATGAAATCGTTTTTTGTAGAATTTCTTTTTCGTTAATCCACTCACGTAGGTAGAGATCTGGATTGTAGGTCGTATTCCAGCGATTACTTTCAAGATCTTGTGGGTGAGTGTATTCATGTGAAATTAATTTTTTAAGATCTTTAGGAATAGGCAATTGATTTATTTTGAGAGTCTCTTTGGGATTTTTTAACAATGTTAATTTCCAACTTCCATTCCCATTGATCCCGTTTCCTCTTAGATCTGTTCTCTTAATACTTAATTTGGGAGATTGATTAGATGTATAGAACTCTTGATCAAGTTGAAGTGTGGCACGGATGGAAGAAAAACCAATTTCGATATTCTTGTTAGCGCTCTGAGTTTCCCCGCCCTCATTGGTAATATCAACTTTTATATTGTAATTGTATGTGATCGATGAATTATCCCCTTTTAGTTTTTCATCGGCCATAGGAGTGAATTTTATTTGATAAGTACCATCATCCTTTGTTTTGGTTGTGCCTGTTGCTATTATTTGAGGAGCTTGAGTATTTCCCCAATTCCAATTCCCCCAAAAATACCACCATGGTAATTTTGTCTGTCGTTCAATACTCCAATTCACCGAAGCATTTGATAATGGCATACCAAAATAATATTTTGAAAGACCAGTTATGATGGTTTCTTTATTAAGTCGATACTCAGCGGCTATTTCCGGAAATTCTAATAAAAAAGTAGGGCGCTTGTATTCTTC
>JAKLJM010000266.1 GCA_023151145.1 Bacteriovoracaceae bacterium
AGTCTATTTTGATGAATTCGTGCAAATGATTCGAGAATCAAGAATTGTGCAAACAGGAGTATTCGGAGCCTCAATGGATGTTCAAATCCAAAATCTTGGCCCCGTTACTTTTTCTCTAGATTTCTAAAAATTTTAATTAAGGAAGTTCTTCATTTCCTTTAGTACATACTAAAGAAGAGTAAGTTTGAACCCCACGTGGTGAAGAAACATCTAATGTTCCTGTGAATTTATCACCTGGATTTCCAAAAGAAGCATCTTTAACTGTTAATTTAAAAGTAGCCCCCGCTTGAGCCGAGCTTCCAGTGATGACAGTATCAAAAGTTGTTGTGACTTTTGTATTCTTAACAGTAGTGTTAATTCCAGGAACCGCTACTTGTAATTCAACAGGGTTTCCATAAACTGTAATACCAACACTTCCACCTTGGCAGGTATAGATGGCAGCACTAGCAACGTTTGAGATTAATAATGTTCCGAGTAATAATTTTTTCATAACATCCTCTCTATAAGTAAATTCTAATCACATTTTTGTTAATTTTAATATCTTTTGAGACAAAATTTTTCTTTAAGTAATACATTAATAGTTTTACTGAACTTAAACCAAATGGGAGTTTGGTATCAGTAACAGTTAATTCTAAGGCTTTCTCGTTTTTAAGTACGATTACCAGGCCGTAGATTTTCACGCGGTGATTTAAACCAAGCATTTTTACATCAGTTTCTAAGATTAATTTATTATTATTAATATTGATGAGAATATTTTTTGTCGTACTATCAGGTTTACTTCCTTTCCAGTCGGCATCTTCTTTTTGACTCGTGCTTGTTGTTTCGCCAATTGACAGCTTACTAAACTCAACACAGTCTGTAAGAATAGCTGTGATATCCATAACATCAGTTTCAGGAGATTTACGGCAGTTGACGATGACATTTTTCAAATATGTATCAGACTCTGAATCAGAAAGTTTTCCATTCGGCATATTTACATAAGCAACCTCATCTTGAATTTGAAAATTTGTAATATTTAAATCAAATTGAGATTTTTCCTTTTTATCTTCCACCAAGGCTCTAAACGGTGCAATTTTAATTTGGCGAAGGCAATCTTCTGTAATTTTTTTAGAATTTATTTCTTTTAAGGTTGGATCTTTTGGACATTGAAAATTTAATGTTGATAACTTAATAAAATATTCGTTATCTGCAATTGTTTCTACCTGACTTAAATCAACACTCAGAGTATTTGGTCTAAGATCAATACTCTTAAATTGTGCTTTCACTTCAAGTTTCTCATTATTGGCCGTATCGATATAATGAAGTTTACCAAGGGCACCGTTACTAAAAGCATTGTTTAAAGTGAGAAAATTAAAACAATCATCAGTTAAGCTTTCAGTCGCATTTAGTTCTGATTTTCCTTCACCGGCTCTTTGGCAATAAATTCTAAAATTATCGAGTTTAATATATGTCGTAGGTTGAATAGCTAAGAGATTTGAGCCCGAAAGATTTAATTGGGTATCATCTAAAATAAGAGAAGCTTCAGTTACATCTAATTGATCAACGATAGTTAGTGGATTTTCTTTTTCAAATGTCACCCCGAAACTTCCTATGCTAGTGGTAAATCCAAGAAAGTTCGGTCGCATAAACACTTTAGCATCGAAAATATTATTTTTATTTTCTACATTAAAGGCAACGCCATTGGTGTTGATATTAGCTTTTTTAAAAACAAATTCGCCGGCAAAACCTACGTTGCGAGTAGGTCTTTTATAAGTAAATTTATCAAACTGCATTTCATAGGATTCAGGTGGTAGATCATTGGCCTGTAAGAGCCCAGATACGGCAATGAGGCTTAGTAATGATAATGTTTTCTTTAACATATTGAGTCCTTATGACTTTAATAATTTCAGGGGTTTTACTTGAATTTTAGAGAGAGTGCAAATTGGTCTAAAAAAAATACAGGCTTTAGCCTCAGAAATTTTATTTGAGCTATATTGAGCCCATAAATTTACTATTTAAGGAGTTTTTTATGAAAGCAGCTCTATTATCAATAGCTTTATTAAGCTCAATGGCTAACGCCTCTAATCTACCAAAAGAACTTCAATCAAAAATTGGTAAAACCGGAACACTAACTACGACTTATAAAGGTGAAGTTTATGAGGCAGAGTCAAATCTACCTTGTGAAGTAGCTGTAAGCGAATATTCAGATTCTAGTATTGTTTTAGAAGCATCAGTTTATTTCACACCAGTGGCTCATTTAGATGAAGAAACTACTGTAGAGAGAAGTGGTAACAAATCAATCTACACATTAAATGATAGTGGTAAAAGACCAGGTGGTTCAGCTTGTGGTGACTATGGAATTTTATCTTCATACAAAAAGACTCTTGAAGTGACGAATAACTCAGTAGCAATTAGAGAGAAATTTACTTGTAATTTGTTTGAGAAAAATGATTACGTAAGAATTTGTAAATTTTAATAAAAAAAAAGCCCGGAAAAACCGGGCTTTTTTTATTCACCAATTACTTTCTTTTTTAAATCATCAACTTTTTCCTCTGAAACATAAAGTTCAGATGAAAGTGTTTCATTGGACCACGCCGTGAAAGCGTCATCGTGTTCATACATTGTGATTGTTTCCCATGGACAGTCTTGTGAACAGTTTTGGCAACCAATACAACGAGATAAATCAATCTCAACCATTTGCTGAAATTGTGGATTCTCAGGATTTGGTCCTGGAACTAATTCAATCGAATCAACTGGACAACCTTGAATACAAACTTCGCATCCAGTACATCCTGATTGATGAACGACAGCTAAAAGCTTCGGTGGTTTTTTACCTTTTCTTTTAGGCTTTAAGCGAGCCGTGTGAAAAGGATTCTCAACAATAATGGCTTCTTTTTCATCAGAAGTTTGATCGTTTAAAATATCAGTCATAGGGTTCTTGCGCCTTGGATTCTAGGCTTTGTATAAAGCCTGTTATTTGAATGAGTTATAGTCGAATTATACACATATTCCAAGCTTCTTACCATTAGATTTATGAGAATTTCTAGGTTATAAGTGAAGTATTTAAATTTCATTGGTAAAAACCTATAAGATTAAGAACGCAAAAGGCGAGATAACTCTATGAAAAAACTAAGATTTGTAACGGCGGCTAGTTTATTCGACGGCCACGATGTGTCAGTTAATATTATGCGCAGAATGCTGCAGTCCAAGGGGGTAGAAGTTATCCACTTAGGCCATAACCGATCGGCTCAAGATGTTGTCGATGCCGCCATTCAAGAAGATGTTCATGCCGTAGCCCTTTCAAGTTACCAGGGTGGGCATATGGAATATTTCTCATACATTCGCGAGCTTCTAGATGCAGCAGGTGCGAAGAACGTAAAAATCTTTGGTGGAGGCGGAGGAGTTATTACTCCATCAGAAATAAAAACACTTCACTCAAGAGGAATTACGCGCATCTATTCTCCACAAGATGGTATGGAAATAGGACTTAATGGAATTATTGATGACATGATCGCGAGAGCTTCAGAGTCAACTCTTACGGGCGTTAATTTTCCAGCATTCGATATTCAAAATTTAGATAAAAGACAAATTTCAAAAGTCATAACGGCCATTGAAGACAATGGAGAGCTTCCAGTTAAGTTCGTTGAAAAACAAATTCCTGTTCTCGGTATTACTGGTACAGGGGGAGCGGGGAAATCATCGTTGATTGATGAATTATTATTGCGTTTTTATCGCCATTCTCCTGGTTGTAAAATTGCCCTCATTTCTGTTGATCCAACGAAGAAAAAAACATCGGGTGCTCTTTTGGGAGATCGAATTCGTTTAGGTTCAGCGAGCTTTGATAATTTTTATATTAGATCATTAGCGACTAGAGATTCAAACACCGAGCTGTCTCCACAAATTAAAAACGTAGTGTCTTTTTTAAAGTCACAAAGTTTTGATCTTATTTTGGTTGAGACTTCTGGTATTGGGCAAGCAAGTGATGAGATCACAAAAGTTGCTGACAAATGTATTTACGTGATGACACCTGAGTATGGAGCAGCCACACAATTAGAAAAAATTGAAATGTTAGAAGCCGCTCATTTTATTGTTTTAAAT
>JAKLJM010000267.1 GCA_023151145.1 Bacteriovoracaceae bacterium
GGACAGCTATTTGATTTTAAGACAATCTATTAGATCACTACTCCATGTACTAGGATTTAATGCCATTCTATTTGAATAACGATCTTGGTATTCCACGTGTTTTTCGAAATGTGCTGATTTTCCGTAGATAAATTCCCATTTCATTGTTCTTGAAAAAAGACATGCACCAACTACATCAATTTCTTTAAGTTCGTAGAGTCTTTTTTTACGGTTATCACCATCTTCATCTGTTGAATTTCTTGTTCTCTGAAAATCTATTGTTAATGGAGAGTCATTAAATTGCTTAAGAAAATCAATCGAATTTATCCCAATAGTAGATGTATGCTTGATTTGAGTAGCGCTAAATTCGTATCTTGGAATTCCAGATTCTTTTAACTCTTGAGGAAGCAATTTTATGAATTGATCTAAGAACTTCTTTGGTATCTTGTTGAGCAATTTATAGAATTCGTCTTCAGTTTTGATTTTTGGAGGTTTATTATAAATTAAAAATTGTTTATTTACCAAAATACTTTCAAGGGATGTGTAGTTGTTTTCAAAAAGAAATTTAAAATATCCTATAGCATTTTCTTTTTTAGTAAGCTTAAGTACTTCTACATTTTTACATTCTAATGAGATTTCTTTTCCATTTTTTAAAATTACGTAAAAATCTTTATCGAAATCGCCAGAAGCTTTTCTGAACCCTTGTATTTTATTGGCGTCTTCTAATTTTTTTAGTTCAATTTCTAGATGTTTTTCAGCTACGGCACCTTTAACGGCCATATAGGCTCTAGGGTTCTGAGCTAAAACTTCAGCAAGATCTTTATCAGAAAGGCCGGTAAGTTTTGCAATAGATAAATTTTCATTTTTTAAATTTTTCAAAAATATTCCTATTAACAGCTATTCTTTGTCTGTGTTCCAAATTAAATAATCAATTGGATTGCACCTAAGGACTTCACAAATAGAACTGATTACATGGAGCGTGGTGTTGTAGTTTTCTCTTGTTGCTAATGATTTTAGAGTGTCGACAGAGATTTCAGTTTTAGACGCAAGAGATTCGTAGGTTATTTTTAACCCCGTTTTTGCTTCAAAGTCGTTCATCGCTCTACGAAGATCGAATTTTAGCATGTTTCGTGTATTGACAGTACACCTGATCGCAGGTCTAATTTATATATTCGCATAAACAAAATTGTAGAAAACTCTTTTAACTTTGGACAGTTGAATATGAAAAAAAATAACTCATTGATGAAAGTAATTAGCCTTTACACTGGTGCTGGTGGTTTAGACTATGGCCTTGAGGCGGCAGGCTTTGAGACAGCGGTAGCAATTGAAATGGATAAGTGGTGTTGTAAAACTCTACGTCATAATCGTTCATGGCCAGTTATTGAAAGTAAGGTTGAAGAGGTAACTTCTAAGACAATTCTTGAAACTGCTGGCCTTAAAAAGGGCGAGGCTGGTTTATTGGTTGGAGGGCCACCTTGTCAGCCATTCTCAAAAGCAGGTTATTGGATGAATGGTGATGCAAAGAGATTAAATGATCCTCGTTCAAATACTCTTGGCGAATACATGAGAGTTTTAGAGGATACTCTTCCTCATGCTTTCATTTTAGAAAATGTTTTTGGATTAGCTTACAAAGGTAAAGATGAAGGTCTAGTTTTTTTAAAAACGAGATTGGAAGAAATAAATAAGAAAAATAAAGTTAAATACACATTTAATTGGAAAGTTATAAATACTGCTGAGTTTGGAGTACCTCAAATTAGAGAGCGTGTTTTTATTGTTGGTTCACGAGATGGTATTGAGTTTAATTTTCCAGAACCTCGTTTCAGAAATCCAGACGATGGATTAGATTTACCATTAATGTCTTCGCAAAAACAACTTGAGCCATTTAGAACTGCTTGGGATGCAATTGGTGATCTGGTTGATCCAAATGAAAATCCTAAAAAATCTCAAGTCGGTGGAAAGTGGGGGGCGTTATTGCCATCAATCCCTCCAGGAGAAAATTATCTATATCATACAGAGAGAGGTGGAGGACAACCTCTTTTTAAGTGGCGTTCAAGATATTGGAGTTTTTTATTAAAGCTTCATCCTGAAAAACCAAGCTGGACTATTCAGGCTCAGCCAGGAACAGCCATTGGTCCATTTCATTGGAATAACCGTAGGTTAACAATGAGGGAGATGGCTCGAATTCAGACATTTCCTGATGATGTTGAGATTTTGGGTGGTAACTCAAATATTCAAAAACAACTCGGGAATGCTGTACCTTCTGCGGTTGGGGAATTACTAGGAAAAGAAATTAAAAAGCAGGTATTTGGAATGAAGGTTAATTCGCTTCAGTTAAGTCTTGTTCCAAATAAGAATTTGAAGCTTTTAAAAATAAATTTTATAAAAACATTACCATCTGAATATCGAGAGATGTTGCAAGGTTAGAATTAAGTATTTTCCCCTATTGAGGATGATTAAAATTCAGATTGGATATTATAGAGGTATGAAATGGATCTTCTTAAGAATGAAAAAATTAATTCAAAATTTCCTGAAAAGAAATTTTCTGTAAATCTCTCGGATGATGATATAAATGTAAAATACACAAAGGGTGATGTTCGAATTGTTACGGAACAAGCTAGATATCCTTTAAGTACTATTCCTAGCATGCTCGGAAGTGGTGATTATATTTTGCGCCCAGATTTTCAGCGAAGACATCGTTGGAATGATCGCAAGAGATCAAAATTGATTGAATCACTTATTATGAACGTACCAGTTCCACCTATTTTTTTATATGAAACAGAGTTTTCGAAATATGAAGTAATGGATGGATTGCAAAGGCTTACAGCAATAAAAAAATTTTATAATGATGAATTCCAATTGGTGGGTTTAGAGCTTTGGCCTGAGCTTAATGGTAAAAAATATAGTGAATTACCGTCTCAAATAAAAAAGGGAATTGATCGACGTTATTTATCTTCAATTATTTTATTGCAAGAAACTGCGAAGTCAGAAGAGGAAGCTGTAATGCTTAAACAGTTAGTTTTTGAAAGAATTAACAGCGGAGGAGTTAAGCTTTCAGAAATGGAAAGTCGAAATGCACTGTATCCTGGTCCATTGAACGATTTGTGCCAAAAATTAGCTAGGCATGACCTGTTTTGCCAACTTTATGGAATACCAAATGATGAGGATATTAATGAATCATCAGAAGAATATGAAGAAACAGTAGAGAATGAATTATATCAATCTATGAAAGACGTTGAGTTAGTTCTTCGATTTTTTGCTAACAGACAGAGAAATGAATTCGATTCCGGTGTTCTACGCCGATATCTTGATTTTTACTTACAAGAAGGGAATAAGTTTCCAATGGATGTAATTACATCTTTGGAAGAAATTTTTGTAGAAACGTGTTCTTTTGTTTATTCCATTTTTGGAGAAAAAGCTTTTTGGTTATGGCGAAAAAAAGTAAAAAATGGCAAAGAAACATGGTCTTACTATACGAGACCCACCGCTGTTCTGTATGATCCAGTGATGACTGTTTTTAGTGAGTTGCTTGATAGAAAGGATAAAATTATTCACAAAAAAGATATTATTCAAAAAGACATTCAAGTTTTTTATCAAGACTATTATTCAGATTTTTCAGGTAGGAACAGTAATATATCTTACATCAATAAAAGAACAAATTTATTTCGTGAATTTATGAAAAAGTATGTGTGAATATGAAGGCGTCAATTGAAGTTTTTCGATCTGGCTACGAAAAAATTAAAGCGACTCTTGCATGGTATTCGATTGTTAAAAATTCAATAGGTACAGTGCATGGCCCTTTACAGACATCCTGGAATACAAATAGGCTTGCAGTTACTCAGCTTCATTATAGTGGAGCTATGATTAGTATTTATGGATTATTTGAAGAATACATTGAGTCTTCGATTGAAGAATATATAGAATTTCTAAATAATTGTTGTAAAGTAAAGTCAGACTTTCCAACATCGATTCAGGTCAAGTGCGAAGAACTTTCGTTAAGACTTTTGGGAGCAAGAGCAATTCCTAAATACGAATTAAGGCTTAATCTTCCTATTATTTACTCAAATCTCAAATCCTTTCATGACGGAGTT
>JAKLJM010000268.1 GCA_023151145.1 Bacteriovoracaceae bacterium
ATGGGTAAGTACTGGTACATTTGTGGCCATCTTATTTGGAACAATTCTCGGTGGCACACTGGCGAGTCTTGATTCAATTTGGTTTTTGGTTATTGCCTTATTTTTTGTTGCGCTCTTAGGTTTAAAAGCTTCCTTTCAATTAGAGCCAGTAGAAGTTCAGGATCGCGATTTGGGTTTAGGGGAGAGTCATTGGTCTTTAACTAAGAAAGTTTTAAAATTGACCATGAAAGAGCGAGATATTTTTAGTTTTATCTTGGGGATCTCTTGGTTTTGGCTTCTCGGTTCTGCTGTATTAACCTTAATTCCGATGTTGGCCAAAGTGATCTTTAGTGCCAAAGAGGAAGTGGCCACACTCTTTTTATCTGTTTTTGTTTTAGGTATGGGAGTTGGTCCATTTGTGTTAGAAAAATTATCAAAAGGAAAAGTTCTCATTTGGTTTATTCCAGTGAGTTTACTATCTATTAGTTTTTTTATTTTTGATTTAGCTTTTCTTTCAAATAAAATGATTAAAAAAACATTTATTTTCAATGATCCTATTTTTGGTTTAAAAGATTTTCTCATGATGGATGGGGGAATAAGAACCTTAGTTGATCTTTTTTTTATTTCTTGTTTTGGAGGAATGTTTACGGTTCCTCAATTTACCATGATTCAAAAATTGGCCGAACCTCAGGCGTTATCTAGATTGATTGCAGGAAATAATATTTGGAATGCCATTTTTATGGTGAGCATTTCAGTTTTTCTCATGTTGCTTTTTTCTATGGGCTTACACTTGAGTTGGGTGCTAGGGATAATTGGGGGATTAAATCTCTTGATGTCGCTGGCCTTGTCTTATGTTCATCGTGAAGAGTTTAATCGTTTTTGGAAGTTCTAAACATGAATAATGAAACGTCTCTAAAAGGTATTATTGTAGATTTAGACGGAACTCTTTGCGATGTTGATCACCGTGTAGAATTTGTCCGTAAGGTCCCCATTGATTATAAAGCTTTTAATGATCGCATGGGATTAGATAAAGTGAATCATTGGTGTGAAGAATTAATTCAGGCCATGCAGGCCAAAAATTATCAAGTGCATTTTGTTACTGGTCGTGGCGAAGATTACCGAACCCTCACAGAAGAATGGCTCAAGCGCCATCATATCAAATATGACAGTCTTTTGATGCGCCCCAGAAACGACATGCGAGAGGATGCAGAAATTAAAGAAGAGTTGTATACTAATCATATAAAAGGCAAGGTGCAGATCCTTTTTGTGGTTGATGATCGTGCTTCAGTGGTGAAACGTTGGCGAGAACTAGGATTGGTTTGTTTGCAATGTGACTGGGGTGATTTTTAAAAAATAGGTTAGGAGGACTTATGAAATATAATGTAATTCTAGTATTATCGACTTTGAGTATTTTATCCGCTTGTAAAATTGAACAAGATCCTGAAAGCCGCGGCAAAACATCTTTTTATTTTCCCAATATGTCCAATACAACTGAACGTTTTTTAAACACTGAAGAAGTGGGGATCGCTAAAAGAATTTGTAGCTCACTTAAAAAGAAACGATTTCACTTTGAAACACTTTCAAATAATACCCATTCCTTTCGTGCGGTTTATGCCACTAAAACTTGTACACAAAGTACATTGAGTGCAGAAAAATCTTTTGTTGTTACATTAGATAATTCAAATCCAGTGGACATGGAATATCGTTCAACGGATATCGATTTTAATTTTAAAGATGTCCTCACTGATCAATCTCCACGTGTTAAAGAATTCTGTGAAGAATTAGAAAAAGATATTACTAAAGTTGCAAATACCTTTCGTTCAAATTTAGTGACGTACACTTTCGCTATAAAATCAGTGAAGAAAGGGATGTTCTACGATCGTTTAGAAATTCTAAAACGAGTGCCTTCAACCACGACTCCAAATACGTTAGTGGTGCAATCTGGGGACGCCTATGAGTTTTATACCAAGCCAGAGCAGGCAGAAAATAAATTTATGGGGCTCGAGGTATTTAAAGAACGTTATGGAACGTGTGAGAATCCGCAGTATTTTTCTACTTATAAAGAAACTTTCACAAAGCCGCTTACTTCATTTTAATAAAAAAAGCCCAAGCAGAACTTGGGCTTTTTTATGTTAAACCATCGCCAGAACAGCTTCCATAATTCCTTTATAATCTAATTGGTGACGAGCATAGAGCTCATCTGCTTTATAGGCCGATTGACCAAACTCGCCTTGGATCCCAAGAGATTTAAGTTTTACATTCACACCATGTTGAATCAGATCATGAGTGACAAGTGCTCCTAAGCCACCTTTTACTTGGTGATCTTCAATAGTGATAAGTTTGTTATTTGTTTTGGCCAACTCAGTTTTTAATAACTCTAAATCGGTATGGTTAATGAACGGGTGATTGATCACTGTGACATCAATTCCTTTTGTCTTTAATTCATCAGCTGCTTTAAGTGCTTTTTGCACGAGTGGTCCAGCCGTTAATAATGTAGCTTTTGAACCAGAGCGAAGAACTTGAGCTTTCATCCATTCGTATTTCACACCTTGAACATATGAGCTTGGGTGATTTTCTCTTCCTAAAAAGAATACGTAAGAGTTTGGAGTTTTTCCATTTTCACGAGCAGCTTTAAATTCATCTAGTGCTTTATCCATTAAGCTTTCTGCTTCATCCGCGCACGATGCATTGATCACAGTTACATGAGGGATTGAAGAAAGGGCAGCAAAATAAGTTGTCGCCTGGTGACTGGCACCATCAGCTGCATCTTGAAAACCTGTGTGAGAAAATAAGGCAATCACTGGACCTAATGAAAGGCCTGCCATAATGAAAGGAAGATTTCCTTTGGTCACGCCAAACTGCGCGAATGTGTCTACGACAGGAATAAAGCCCGCTTTTGATAAACCAATGGCCGCTGAAACCATATTTGATTCTTGAATACCAACATCGATATAGTTTTCTGGAAATTCTTTATGAAAAGCTTTAATTCCCGTTGAAGATTGCAAATCAGATGATAAAGAAAAAATAGGGTAGCCAGCTTTGGCTTTTTTAATGATTGAACGAGCAAAACCATCTTGCACTTTTTCAGTTTTAGGAGCGTTTGGATCCGCAGGCTTCGTTGCCGGTTTTTTTGCCAAAATTTCTTCAGCATATTTTACAAATTCAGCAGGAGCATCACCGTTATAAATTTCTTGGATGAAAGAAACTAATTTATCATCGTAAGCACCAAGCGGATAACCATGTCCACCAGAAGCACTTTCCATTGTTGATTTTACACCGAAGCCTTTAATAGTTTTAAAAACAAGAGCAATCGGTTTAGTAGAATTGTTTTTTAATTCAACTAAAGCATTCTCAATGGCCGTGTAGGTTGATTGAAGATTATTTCCTTCTTGCACGTACTTTAATTCCCAGCCTAATGCTTTGAGCGATTCAAATGTAGGAGTCATCGAGAAGGAGTCATCAGTAATTCTTCCACCGAGTTTTGTGTTGTTATCAGAAATTAAAAGAAGAAAAGGATTCATTTTATTTTTTGAAGTTAAACCTGGAATGGTCGCAAGCGCTTCACGTGCTTCACCTTCCATGGCTCCACCATCAGATAACACACAACAAGTGATGCGATTATTACCTAAAAGTTTATCGGCCATAGCAAGGCCTTGAGCTTGTGGCACACCAGAGCCCAGAGGTCCATTAGAAATAAAAACACCTTCTGGATTTAAGTGAGCTTCACCGTGACCTGTGAGTTTTGATTCGATACTTCTAAATTTCCAAAGATCATTAAAAGTTAATTGATCAAATCCATAATTTGCACGAAGTGCATAGATACCATTTTCAGCATGGCCTGCATCGTTGACGAAATGAAAATTTTCGAACCATGTTCCCGGTGTATTAAACATAATGGCATGAAGTGAAGAGAGCATTTCTGCAAACGCCGCAGGGCCTCCCCAGTGACAAGCAGCTCCTCCGATCACAGCGTGTTGGTTCATCAACGCTAAGAGGGCGCGAGTGGCTTTAGGGTCAGCAACGCTAACTTCTTTGCCATTTAGGTCTTTTACAGTCGCTTTATAGGTTGGTAATTGAGTCGGGTT